>JBBSCW010000135.1:0-8443 GCA_038249855.1 Bacteroidales bacterium | reverse complement strand
TATTGATTGAAAAATTAAATTTGATTCAAATTAAGATGTGTTGATTGTATATTTTGGTAACGATTCACCAAAGGATTCAAAGTTTTTCGTTATTTTTGCCATTGAATAATTTAAAATTCGCAATTGCGATGTTCAGTATTTTTTAAATTAAAAAAACAATTGGGAGGGCGGAAATATGATTGAAGTATAGCAACAACTTTATAATGATTTTGTACAAGATATAAAATCCATTATTGGAAATGCTCGACAACAGGCAGTTAGAAGTATAGAATTCTATCGAGTAGAGATGTACTGGAAAATGGGCGAACGCATTTTTAATGAAGAACAGGACGGTAAAGAACGTGCTGATTATGGAAGCTATTTAATTCAAAACCTTGCGAAGGCAATAGAGCCCGAATATGGTAGTGGTTTTTCTGTCAGACAATTGAATTTTTGCCGTCAGTTTTATCGCACTTTCCCAATTGTGAACGCACTGCGTTCACAATTGAATTGGACACAATATAGATTACTAATTCAAATAGAAGACAACTCAAAAAGAGAGTATTACGAACTTGAGGCGGTAGAAAACGGATGGACAGGGCGAGAGTTGGAGCGACAAATTAACTCTAATTTGTACGAACGATTATTGATGAGTAATGACAAAGAATCGGTAATGGCAGTTGCACGTAAAGAACGCATACCACAGTATCCGCAGGAAATAATGAAAGACCCAATGATATTAGAATTTCTGGGCTTGGAACGTAAACCTCATTATTACGAAAAAGACTTGGAAAGTGCTATTATAGAACATTTACAACATTTTATGCTGGAGCTGGGCAATGGTTTTTCCTTTGTAGCACGCCAAAAGCGTCTGTTGATTGAGGACGATGAGTTTTTTGCAGATTTGATTTTCTATAATCGGCTGTTACGATGCTTTGTTATAATTGACATTAAAACCCGAAAGATAAACCACCAAGATTTGGGGCAATTGCAGATGTACGTAAATTATTACGACCGTAATATTAAACTCCCTGAAGAAAATCCGACTATTGGTATATTACTCTGTGCTAACAAAAACAATGAGATGGTAAAATTGGCATTGCCCTTGGAAAATCAAACACTTATGGCAAGCAAGTACCAACTTTATCTGCCTACAGAAAAACAATTGCTGAATGAACTAAAAAGAGACTTTGAAGACGAGATACATAAAGGGTTTTAACCTATAAAGAAATCCAATTAGTAAGTATAACTTTTTCCCTCTCAATATCTTAAATACTTGCATAATTTAGCTTTTAACATTTATTGGAGGTGACCCATTGGAACAATAAATAAATTTGCACACTCTGTTAATAATTGTTTACAACACTTCGTATTTGTTGTTGATTGCATATATTTGTCGCTGCAATTTAATGTTAAATTTATTGCAACTGATTTTTATTTTGCTAGATCAAAAACAATCAACTTTTTTGACAAAAATTTAGCTTAAAAAATCATTCTCAACAATGAAATAACTGCATAAGTCACTATTAAACAACGATTTGTTGGGTTATGCTATTTTCTAAATGGATAAACAATTAAAAAGACAAAAATCTAAATTTGCCACCCATGAAATTACAAGTTAAATATGACATACATGTATCCTGCAAAATTATTTTGCAGGAGCAATTGGATAAGTTGGAATTGCCATATATAATTACGGGCTTAGGAGAGATAGAAATTAAAGAAAGTATTTCGCCCGAAAAGTATAAAGAGTTAGAAACTAATTTAAACAAATACGCCATTGAAATAATTGACAATCCAAAAAATATTTTTACTCAAAAAGTTAAAGATACCATTATTGAGATGGTATATATGGAAGAAGCAAACGCTACTTTAAAGACGTCTGCTTATCTTGCCGATAAACTGAATAAAAGTTACGCTTATATTTCAGCCATTTTTTCAGAAGTAACTTTTACTTCTATTCAAAACTACATTGTTCTTCAAAAAATTGAAAGAGCCAAACAGGAAATAGTAGAAGGCAAAGAAACACTAACGGAAATAGCATGGAAACTAAACTTCAGCAGTGTAGCCCATTTATCAAATGAATTTAAAAGAATCACGGGATTGACGCCCACAACCTTTCAACGTATTATAAAAAAGAGAAAAGAAAATAATTTTAATGCTGAACAATAATTAAAACTTAACCCAAAAGAAAATGATACATGAGCAACTTCACGTACTTCTGGCCGATGATGATGATGACGACCGTCTCTTTTTTAGAGATGCCATCGGAGAAGTAAAAGTAAAAACAGTTGTCAATATGGTAAACGATGGAGTAGAATTGATGGATTACCTCAATAATTCGACAACTCGTATACCCAATCTTCTTTTCCTTGACTTGAATATGCCTCGCAAAAGCGGGATGGAATGTTTAAATGAAATTAGAAGCAACCACAAACTCAAAGACCTTTCTATTGCTATCTATTCCACTTCGGCATTGGAAAAAGATATTGAAGATACTTTTGTGAAAGGTGCCAATATTTACATTAAAAAACCAAACGATTTTGAAGAGCTAAAAACTATTTTAGAAAAAGTAATCAATATAAATTGGCAATATCATACTTCGGGCTTTAACAAAGAAAATTTTTTACTCAACCTGTAGTACCAACACGGCATGAAACAACTTTCTAAAAACAATTCCACTCTATTATTTATACTTCTCACTGGTGTATTGATTGTGGTTGCATTTATTTCTCACAATAAAATTTTACAGTATAATAAATCTGTGGAAGAGTTGATGCGCATCAACAAGGTGAAACATAAGATTGAGCTTATATTTTCCAATCTTAAAGATGCTGAAATTGAACAACGTGGTTATCTGCTCACAGGTGATTCAGCTTATCTAAAATACTTTACGGTGGAAAAGGAAGACCGCAATAATATTTTTGATACACTTGTATTGCTCACAAATAATAACGCTGAACAGCTGGAAAATATAAAGATACTTAAAACTCTGGTTAAAGAAAGATATGAAATTCTATATAATAATCTTAAGCTTTTAGAAAAGCACCCATTTTCTTCAAAAGATTTCGCTCTCAATTTAGGTAAAATGAAAATGGATGAAGTAAAATCTCAAATCTTACTTATGTTGGAAACTGAAGATAAACATACAGCTGAACGTACCCAATTTAAAGATCGTACAGCCTCCATTACACCCATCTTTCTGTTATCACTTTCCTTATTATCCATAACTGTCATATCATTTTTCTTTTTTCGCTTACAAAAAGAAACCAATGAGCGCATCACAATAACTGAGAGCAACGAACTTTTGCAAGCAGCTAAACAACTAATAGAAAAAAGTGAAGAGCGTTTCAGAACATTGTCAGAAACAATTCCTCACATGGTTTGGACTGCCACTCCTGATGGAAAAAGAAATTTCTTCAACAAATATTTCCTAGATTACACAGGTTATACTTTTGAGGAATTAGAAGGTGATGGATGGCAAAGGATTATTTTTCCTGCCGACATTGAAAGAGAAATTGCACAATGGCATCACACCATTCTAACTGGAGAAAATCTTACAATTGAAAAACGCGTTCGACATCATAGTGGTGAGTATCGTTGGCATATTACGCGGGGAATAGCTCAAAGAAACGATGAGGGAGTCATTATGGGTTGGATAGGAACCAGCACCGAGATTGACGATCAGAAGAAAATTACAGAAGCATTAGGCAAAGCTGAAGAACAATTCAGATCCTTTGCTAACAGTATTCAAAATCTGGCATGGATTGCCAATGCTGACGGATGGATTTATTGGTACAATCAGCGCTGGTACGATTACACAGGAACCACTCCAGAAGAAATGGAAGGTTGGGGATGGAAAAAAGTCCATCATCCGGACTATGCAGATAAAGTAGAAATGGTTGTAAATGAAGCATGGGTAAAAAATGAAGCGTTTGAGCTTACTTTCCCATTGCGGAGGCATGACGGAGGATATCGTTGGTTTTTAAGTCGTGCATACCCTGTCAATGATGCCAATGGAAATATTGAACGATGGATAGGAACCAATACTGATATTACTGAGCAAAGAGCTTTTACTGAAGAATTAGAAAAACAGGTAAAAGAGCGTACTAAACAATTGCACATACAGAATCAAACTTTTGAAATTGCTGAGAAGATTGCCTCATTGGGAAGCTATACATGGAATATGGCAACCAATGAGTTGGAGTATTCTAATAACTTGTTCCGTTTGTTGGATTGTGAACCGCAAGAGTTTGTTCCCTCCATTGAAAAGTTTTTATCGTTCATACATCCAGATGATTTGCAACAGGTAATAAAGAATCAGGAG
The DNA here is from genome assembly GCA_038249855.1 of Bacteroidales bacterium. Classification (GTDB taxonomy): domain Bacteria; phylum Bacteroidota; class Bacteroidia; order Bacteroidales; family Paludibacteraceae; genus Paludibacter. Next base: position 4,137 of record JBBSCW010000135.1, on the reverse strand, counting down.
CTAACCATTGAAAAAGGAGCATTGGTAGAAACACCTTACCGCATTATAAGCAAAACTGGAAATATCAAATACTTCCGTTCAAGTGGCGACTGTTCTGGTGAGGGGTCCAATCGTTTATTAATTGGGACAGTGCAGGATATAACTAACGATGTGGAAGCTTCCAAGGAATTGAAAACTAAAAATGTTGAACTTGAAAATGCCAATGCAGAACTTGCCTCATTTAATTATGTAACTAGTCATGATTTACAAGAACCGTTGAGAAAGATTCAGGCATTTTCAAAACGTATCATGAACGAACAAGAGAAAAATCTTTCAGAAACTGCTAAAGATTATTTCAACCGTATTAATAGAGCAGCAAGACGAATGCAAAATCTAATTACTTCGATTCTGAGTTACTCGCGCACCAATAATGCAGAGTTGGTTTTTGAAAAAACTGATTTGAATCAAATCTTAGATGAAGTAAAAGTAACGCTCCTAGAATCCATACAAGAGAAAAATGCGGTAATTGAATCAGAAGAATTACCCACGATAAATGCTATACCAGTTCAGATGCACCAATTGTTTCTGAATTTGATTAGTAACTCTATTAAGTATTCGAAACAAGATGTTGATCCAATCATAAAAATATCTGCTGTGAAAGTAACTCTCAACGAAACTGATGGTCAATTAAAAGAGAACTCTATGTACTGGAAATTTAGCATTAGCGATAATGGCATTGGTTTCGACCAACAATATGAAGACAGAATATTTGAAGTTTTTCAACGACTCCATGGTAAGACAGCTTACGAAGGTACTGGAATAGGATTAGCCATCTGCAAAAAAATCATTCAGGTACATCGCGGAACTATCTCGGCCACAGGAGAATCTGGAATCGGGGCTACATTCACATTCCTATTGCCTGAGAAAGAAAATGTGGCATGAATTGCAGAGTATTTAGTGTCGATTGAATGTGAAAAGTATAGTTTTCGTATATTCTTTTGGACATGATAGATCCAAACACAAAATTACTGGCAATAAGTTTGAATTATTGCCAGTAATCAAATCGAAATTTTTCAGAGTTAGGTAATTTATTTCTTTTCTTTGTCCACCTTCAGTTTGTTACTTACAGCACTGCCTTTTCCTTTAACGCCTTTTTCTGTAAACTGCAATCTGCCATGCACATAATCAGAATATACTTTTGTAAACTCGGCACCCAAGAATACAATCATGGATGAATAGGTGGTCCATAATAAAATAAGAATAATAGAACCCGCCGCACCATATCCTGAACCAGGATCGGTTTTACCAAAGTACAATGCCAAACCAGATTTTCCTATTGTAAATAAAAGTGAGGTCAAGAATGCGCCTATCCATACCGTTCGCCATTTGACTTTGATATCGGGCAGGTATTTAAACATAAGTGCAAATAACACAGCGATTATACTGAGTGAGAAAACAAAACTGAACAATTTAAAAAATACCAATAAAGATTCTGACCAATTTTGGGCTACCCATGTGCTGAAAATTGAGATGACAGACGAAACCAAAAGAGATATAAGCAATAAAAAACCAATCGAAACAATCAATCCAAAGGAGAAGACTCGTGTTTTGACATAAGACCAAATACCTGACTTTGTAGAGGATGCTTTTACCTCCCAAATGTTATTTAATGATATTTGAAACTGTACAAATACTCTTGTAGCACCAAATATTATGATGGCAGCAGGGTTGCCCAAATAGAATCTTTACTCTTATTGGCAAATAATACCATGTCCTGAATTTGGTCGGCAGTATCAGATCCCATGGTCTGTGCCACTTCTGTATGCAATTTACCACTAACTGCATCGGCTCCAAAGAAATAACCAGCAATGGCAAGCACCACAACCAATAGACCGGGTAATGAAAATATGGCATTATAAGCTATAATTTCGCTTTGAGAAAATGGATCTCGAGCCCACCATTTTTTTATAGTAGTTTTCAGGAGATTGAATATTGTAACGAATATGGATTTCTTCATTGTAGGGTCGATTTAGTCATTAATCTTTTTTGCTTTTTTCCTTCTTATCTTTCGTAAAAAGTTTTTCAAAGAATCCTTTCTCCTTTTCCTTTTCAACTTTATCAACCGATAAAATACTTATTTCATTGTCGATAGCAGGATACAAGGCTTGTACAAATGCGTTCCTCAATACTTCTACTATGGCGTACCAAGTGCCTAAAGTAGTTTCTCCATATTTACCTTCAATAGGTATTTTGGTAGCGACTTGTTTCTCTTCGGAATTTTTTAGAACCACACCTACAGCGCCTACCAAAGTTTCATATAATTTATTAAAAAAAGAGTCATGACGATCCTCATCACCCTTGACTTTGAGATGTTTTATTACTGGTTTCACATAACCTACAAATTTTCCTTCTTTGGAAGCAACTTCAGTATATAAACCAAAAGTCCCAGCATGAACATCAAATTTTGCATAGGCTTTTAAAAAATCATTCAAATCAGGAAGGTTGGTGTTTTTTAACTCTGCATTCAGGTCGAAAGTTGGTGTAGTTGCCAATGGGTTAATTTTTAATTTTAGGTCTAAATTCCCTTTATAGAGATTGGCACTTGCTTTTACTGTGGCTGGTAATAATGCTGAATCCTGTACAGATGATAAATTTTCTGCAAGAACTTGTATATTGGTCATAGACACATCTACTTTCGGTTGCGAAGTGGAATCTATGAATTGAAGTTTCCCATTGATGACTTTAAAGTAATTAATTTTAAGTGGCATAAAACTTTTGAGAACTTTCCGAAAATCAGTGGTATCCTTTTGCATTTCAGCAGGTTCTGCTTTATCTTTAGTGAATCTTATGGTGGGATTTAGAATTTCTAGCTCACCCACTATTCTTCCATGAAATAAGGATTTCCATTCTACCGAAAGATCTATAGCTTTTGAGGATAAAAAAGGTACATGTTGATTTGAAGTTGAATCTATTTTGTCAATATAAATATCTTTTATAATGTAAGCACCACGATATATGTGAAGATCAACATCATCAATATGACCACAATATCCATCCAAAGAAGCTAGTGTTTTGTTACTATAATGCAATACTACATAGGGTAGTATAATTCGAATAACTATTAATACGGCAAGTACGGCGATAACTATTTTCCAAGTTGTTCGGTTTTTATTCATATTTGACATATATCTGAGTTTTAAATTACTTGTTTTGTTCAACCCACACTAGTTCAGAAGTGTCGAAGCCAGCATCTTTCGCAATTTTAAGGTAGTCAGATTTTATATTTTCAGGTATCGTTTTCTTGCGAGATAAAATCCATAAATACTCTAAACTCTTGCCTGATATTAAGGCATAATTATATTCTTTATCGATAGCAATAATGTTATAACCTGAATAAAATGGACCAAAAAATGAAACCTTAAGTATTCCTACATTTTCAGCACCAGCAAACTTTGCTTTACCAACAACGTCCTTCCACTCATCTTTCTTATATTTGTATCCGCGGTTTACAACTTTAATTTTACCATCATCTCGCAACGAATATTCCGCAGTGTTATTGCTCAATCCTTTTTCAAACCTAGAATCGAATCGAGCAATTTCATACCATTTTCCTAAAAATTTTTCTTTTTCAAATGATGTAATTGCATGTACACCTTTCGGAATAGTAGAACATGCTGAAATTGAAACAATTACAGTAAAATACAGAAAATACTTTAAAATAATTTTGTTCATAATATGTTGAGTTTAAATGGAGGCATCGACCAAAAAAAGTTCTATAATTCTACTTTAGCAATTTAAAGTTTCGACCCCAAAAACCCCCAAAGGGAAATTTAACCTGCCTGCCGCAGGCTGGGGACGGAGTTTGTGTAATCCTTAAATTGCCTAAAATTATTTTCTGACTCTTAAGCCCCCGCAGTTTATCCCTATGTATCGGCAGGGATTGGGGTCAATATAGAATTGTTTTTTTATTATAGTAAAAAAGAAATAAGAACAAGTTACACCGAGGAGGTGTGTGATTGAAATACTTACTTCAAAATAAGTATCAATTATTTTGTTGGAACTTTGTAAACAAAGCGTTGTAATAGTTTCTTAGCTATAGAACTTATTTTGTCGGAATTTTTAGCAACTACCCCTACTGCCGCTGTTTGTAGCAGCATA
>JBBSCW010000134.1:0-8453 GCA_038249855.1 Bacteroidales bacterium | reverse complement strand
TGAAAGTATAGCATTAGACGTTTGAGCAATTGGCGAAGTCTGTTGTAACGATTCAGTAATGGCATTATTACCAAACTCGTTTATTGGCATTTCAGGGGTAATTGGCGCTTCGAACTCGAAATTCTCAAACTGTTGAAGCATATCATCGAGTTCTGTATCGGAAACTACTGGCGAAGGAGCCTGAGTCAGATTCAGTTGAAAACTTCCCCAAATAATTGCACAAATCATCATCGTGCCAAAGGCAGCAAGTATATGACTATTGATGTTTTTTGGGGAAAGCATGAGTGTAAGACTAAGTTTTTCAGGGATGTGTATTTTAGCTCAATTTCTTCATTCTGTTTTTACAGTCAAGATTGACAAACCTTTATATTTTGGAATCTCTAATGATTGAATGTAAATTGAGAAGTAAGGCATTATTTCAATAATTTTCTATTTTCAACATTTTGTAAAATACCCATTTGTTGGATGGCAATTTGGTTAAGTTTTATCAATCGTTCTTTTTGGGGTATCTTTTGGTTGATAAAGAACCAAATTCAAATGCAATGTCCTTATGAGCAAATGTTCCGCCATACTTGCCTCTCTTAACAATAATTCCAATAGCATTGGTTTTTTCTATCCATTCCGAAACGCTTAGTACAAAACTAGGCAATCCAGCCAGAGTTTTAAAGTGGTCAAATTCGACCACTTTAAAAACGGGGTTATTTATCTGCTCCCATGTACCTAAAAACTCAAGAGTATAACGACTTCTTAACCAGTTCTTAATAATATCGGCAGCACGGCTTACACTTTCTTTTGCATTAGCCATGTCGGTCAGCGAAATATAATCTTTCTCTGCAACTGATATAATAGTGATTTCGGTATCCTTAACGATGATTTTTGCCATACTATATTATTTTTTCATTTACAAAAAGCACAACCTAACTTAATCCTTTTTGGTAGCCAATATCATTTTAATATTGAGCGAATTGCCTATTTGTAAAACATCTACTAGCTGCTGCACCGAAAGTGTATTATCACAACGTAAAACAACATAGGCTTCTGGATTCTGTGCAACTTCTTGGGCGAGTAAAGTGGGCAATTGTTCAAAACTTACTTGTGTTTTATCTACAAAATACTGCAAATCTTTATCTACCGAAACTTGAATTTCCTTTTTATGAATGGATTGTGAATTTTCGGCACTCGGCAAGTTAAGTTTAATGATATTCGGACTCAGGAGTGTTGACGCAATAATAAAGAACAACATCAAAAAAAACATGATGTCGTTCATGGCAGAGGTAAAGATTTCTGCTTTTACTTTTTTGTCGGATCGTAAATTCATTGCTTATTTTCTTTCAGGAATTCTAGAAAATGCTGGGCATTGCGTTCCATATTGTTGGTGATTTTCGCAATTTTAATATTCAACGTATGATAGAAAATATAAGACAAAACCCCAACTATCAAACCCGCCGCACTCGAAACCATTTTGACATACAGTCCTGCCGAAACTGCTCCAATACTTACATCGGCACTTTGCGAAATATCGAAAAATATTTTTATTACTCCGAGAATAGTACCCAAGAATCCGAACATAGGGGCAATCCCAGCTATCATAGCCAATACAGGAAGTCCTTTTTCAATCTTATAGAGTTCAAATTTACCTTCCGATTGCATACTATCTTCAATTTCCTTGCCCGAATAAGTCCGCTGACTGATTCCTTTTTCCAGCATGCGGGCGATTGGGAGTTTATTTGTGCTACAAAGCTGTCTGGCTTCATCAATTTTTTGAGCGGTAATCAGTTGTTTTATTTCAGCAACTAATGAACTTCCAGAGGCAGATACCCGATGAATTGAAATATATCTTTCGATAAAAATATAAATGGCCAACACGAATAAAAATCCGATGGGAATCATAATGAATCCCCCTTTTTGAATGATGGCCCAAGTGTTGAATAGTCCGCCGCTAAGTTCAGTTGTTGCTTGTATAGAGTCGGCAGGCATGGTGGTTTGTAGTAATATCGATAAGTTCATTTAATTATTGCTTTGATGGAGTATAAAACCTAATTGCAATGACAAAAGTATGCAATTTTATTTATCTTTTGGCGGTGGGCTAAATTCTGTAACTTAATTTCATTAAAATTGTGCTTGGATGATTAACTTAGTGTAAATTGAAAATTGGAAGATTAATCTAAAAAACGATTATTGAAAAGTAAATAGCCAATGTTAATCCCAATATTCCACTTGCTAGCTGCCGAACTGTAATAGTTGACAAAAATACCAGCTGAGGCAAATTTGAAATTGAATATCAAACTCGATTCTGCCATAAAACTCATTGAACTAAAAGGGGTATCGAAAGCTGCTTTGTTGTTCCAATTTCTGTAGATCCGTTGATAAGGAAGGAATAAATAAGCCTCAGTTCGGACATGAATAATCTCGTTGAGTAAATAAATGGGTTTAGCTCCGAGTACCAAATATTGGTTTGCACTGAATGCTTCATTAAAGATTACTTTGCTATGGGATGTTGGTCTAAATGCCGGTGCTTGTATAATAGTTGAAGTGAAATTATTCAAGGTATTACGATTTGAAATGACTAGTTCGCTGAAACCACCTAATTGAAATCGTTTGTTGATTTTGAAGTATTTATCAGTAACAGATTTGAATTGAAACCATATATCTGTTTTATTTATATTGTATTGGTCGGGATCTGTTCTGGATTTAAACGATGCTTCACCTCCAACAAGTTGAATTCCTGCCGTATATTTAACTCCTGAAGTAGGATAAAGAATATTATTTAGTGAATTAGTTTCAATTTTTGAAAAAACGCTACCGAGGTGATAAATACTTTCATCTAGACCAGAAGTAGTGAGCGATAAGTTTTGTCGATAGTTGTCGCTTAAACCACCATATCCAAGTCCAAATTCGATACGACCTTTCATGGTGATGGGAAATCCTACGCTGAATTTTCCGTATACTTCGGATTGGCTAAAATTAGAAGTTCTATCATCATTATAAAATGCGCTCTGCTTAGCAAAAAAATCGAAACGATGCACGGCAAAAGCCACTTTCATATACCAGTTTTTTGAACTAGGTACATCAATACGCGTACCCAAGCTAATTCCGTTATAGGCTTTGCCAAACATAGCATCCAGATGAGCAGTCTGGGCATAATCACGTAGGTTCTGATAACTCAACCCGAAATAAGCCACATTGGTAGTAGCAGAGGAAATATTGCCGCCCACCATCACTTTTAACTGATCCTCGGTGAGTACGTTTAACCTCAGATCAAAACATTTCGTCGTATCGTTGTAATAGGCGTGAGGCATTACTTCCGAAATTTTATCGTCGGAAACCAATTTAAAATATCCCTCTTTAAACGCTTGACTACTAAATTCTTTGTTATTTTGGTGAATAATATTTTCTACATAATGTCGCTGCAAACTATCAATGCCAGTGATAATTACGTTTTTGAATCGGAGTTCAGGTAAGTTTTTTCTGAAAGTCGCTCGCCGTTTATTTAATTCTTCGGTACTTACTTCGCGTTGTATTCTTGCTTTTATTTCCGGCATTTGTTTCATTACCTCATCGTATCCCAATTGTACCAATTGATCCACTTTATTGAAATCAAAAGTATTCACATTTTCAAGATTGAAATTCAACAAAATACCAGCACTATCGGGTACAGTATAGATAGTTTTGTTGACTATCATATTGGCTATTTGCTCCAAAATATCATTTTCGTCGGGTTTGGGTGGATTATTGGACACAACGCTACCTATCATAATGTCGGGATTAAACTCGTCCCGCATTACGTTTACGGGGAAATTATTGTAAATGCCACCATCGAACAACAACCGGTTTTTTATCACAATGGGTTTGAACATAAACGGGAAAGTCATTGATGCCCTTACTGCATCGCCCAAGTGTCCGTCCTTAAAAACAACAGATTCTTTTTTGTAAATATCAGACGCTACGCACCGAAAGGGAACAAATAAACTATCGAAATTTCCTTTGCATAATGCATTGGCTCTGCTAAATAGCTCCACAAAGGCATAATTCATTTGTAGTGACGGAACTAAATTCGTAGGTAAGAATTTGGGTTTAAATACGAGTGAGTCCAAATTTCTCAGGTTGAACTTTATTTCTGCAATCGTAGGTTTGGGGTCAGAATTTCGGTAATAATACACATATTTAGGATCGAGTTCACCAGTTGACCATCGGCGGAAATCTTCTGATTTAAGAATTTCTATCACTTCATCTGTTGTGTGACCCATGGCATACATGGAGCCAATAACAGCCCCCATCGAAGTTCCAGCAATATAATCAATGGGAATATTGTTTTCTTCCAAAGCCTTGATAACTCCAATGTGCGTAATACCTTTAGCACCGCCTCCGCTCAGCACCAATCCCACTTTCTGTGCCGAAGCTGTGGCTATAAAAACAAATAAAATAAAACAAAAGATATTATTTTTCAACATAAAGCATGGCTTGTAAATCGCGAACAAATTTACTAAAATTGTAGCTAAAAGAACGATGGTATTGAAAAAATATTGATTTAAACATCGTCAAGTTCTACCAGTTTATTAACTATGGCATAAATAGTCAGACCAGCTGTACTGTGGATCTCCAATTTCCGAGCTATATTCCGTCGGTGGGTGATAACGGTGTGAGTCGACAGAAACAAACTTTCAGCAATCTCTTTGTTAGTTTGACCTTTTACTACGCAGGTCAAAATCTCTTTTTCGCGAATGCTCAGATTGCCAGTATCATCGGGCGATCTGTGAGAAGATTTGTCTAATAGTTTTTCGAGTTTGTGTTTCAAATTATCTACATTATCATACACAGTTATTTTGTTATCGTATTGTTTGAGAATACTTTCATCTACCATTCCAGTTATAAGAGCAAAGCATTTCAATTGTGAATGCCCACTATCTTCTTTGAGCTTTTGCAAATCGACCACACCCCACGAAACAGGGTTCAGGATTAATACATTGGGTTTATGAACTCTCAGGTAATTCACTATCATGTCGAACGACGATATCTCAAAGGTTTGAATATGATTGCCTTGAATTCGTTTCAACACCACACTCAATCCACTTCTGATAATTGCCGAAGGCTCTGCAATAGCTATTTTCAACGATAACTCGTTCATACTTCTTTGTTTAATTTTCGTTCAATAGCTTCTATTACTGGCACAAAAAAGTAATCTTCTACCTGATTGTGGGTAGCGAGGTCTTTCTCGCACCAAAGCACGTCAAAAAGCACATCGTTCAGTAGGTAGTTCACGCCATTCGCAGGATAATATTTAATCAGGATGTTCTTCAGCTCGGCTAATTTTGAGTCCACGTCAGAATGTTGTTTCTCAAAATCGGCAATGCGATATTTGCCTTTATAATGGCCACTTAACAAATCGAGTACATAAGGGAAAACCACTTTTTCTTCGTAACTCATGTGCTTACTGACTTCTTCAAAGTATTCATTGAAAAATTTCAGAAAAACATCGCTGTATTTATTTCCTTTGCCAGTAGATTCCACTGCTTCTATTAATTGTGTCCGTATAGCTGGTAATTTATATTCCAGAAAAAAAGAATGCGCATTTTTCAGATAGTTAATTACACTTTCTATTGAAATATGTTCATAGTTTTCTATTAAATCTACATTCCCTCCTTCCGAAAGAAAATTGACAATAGCCAAAAAAGTCTCGCAATGAATATCATTCCGTTCACAGGCTTCCTGTACTGTTATATGACCAAAACCTAAGGAGATACCAAATCGACTTATCGATGAAAGTATGGTAACATCTTCGTTAATTAATTCGCTCATTCGGCTTTGAGCCGTAAATTTATGTTGCTGCATAAGTTGAGATTATTGAATGTAAACTAATAATAAGCCATCAATCAGATAGGTATTTAAAATAACGTTTTTTGTTAAATGAATGTTTAGAAATTGATAGAAAGCGTATTCAAGTCCCCCTCGGGGGATTTAGTGGGCTTTATCTTAATATTCAAAAAGCGACCTTGTATCACACGAGGTCGCTTTGAATCAAAATTTTAAAAACCCAAATCAGAATCCTATCTAACAATTAATTCGTAAGGTAAACGAGCTTGAATACCATTGAATTTCTCGACATTTCTAATTTCTTTGAATATTTTATATTGTTCGCCCAATTGAGCTTTCATGATACGTGTTTCTATATCTTCGCCAAAACCTTTCATCAGTTTTGTTGCAAAATCTTCCTTAACAGGCAGTTCTTTTACATTATATGCAGTCAGTTTGGCTTTTTTGGCAGCTATTACTATTGCTTCATCAAGACCGCCAATTTTATCCACAAGACCAATTTTCAAGGCATCAACGCCTGTCCAGACACGTCCTTCGGCAATTGCTTTAATCTGATCAGTGGTTTTCTTACGACCATCAGCACAACGTTTTACAAATAATTCGTAACCACGATTTACATAACTCTGCATCAAATCTCTTTCCTCAGGACGGAAAGGTCTGTTGATAGAAATTGCGTCACCCAATTTGTTAGTTTTAACGCCATCGTAGGTTAGGCCTAATTTATCATTCAATCCCTGAATGTTAGGAATCAATCCAAAAATACCAATCGAGCCCGTGATGGTGTTCGGTTGAGCCACAATAACATCGGCCATACACGAAATATAATATCCGCCTGATGCTGCGTAATCGCCCATAGAAACCACCAATGGTTTTTTCTCCTTCAATTTTGTCAGTGCGCGCCAAATTTGTTCAGAGCCATAAGCACTTCCACCTGGAGAACTTACTCTAAGTACTACTGATTTAATTGCATCATCTTTGGCTGCGTCGTTAATAGTTTCCACTAATTCATCCGATACGATACCATTATTATCACCACCATCGATACCACCAACTGCATAAATAACAGCGACTTTCGATTTCTCAAATTTACTATCATCAGCCAATTTAGTCATGGCTGAGTTCTTCACAATCTTGTATTCTTTATTGTAATTCTTTAGAATACTATCCACTTCGTCAGCATAAACCAAAGAGTCTACCAATGCATATTCTTTCGATTTTACAGTTGGTTGAAACAACATCATTTTATCGGCAAAAGCATTCAGCGAATCCACCGAAATCTTACGTGAACTTGAAATTTCACTCAACATAGTATTCCAAATCGAGTTCATATATACCGTTACCTGTTCGCGATTGGCATCACTCATTTTGGTATTAATAAAAGGTTCTACTGCCGATTTGAAAGTACCCACTTTTATTACTTGCATTTCTACACCTAATTTATCGAGTGTGTTTTTGAAAAACATCAACTCTCCTGAAAGCCCTTTGAATTCGAGCATTCCTTCTGGATTGATAAGAATTTTATCAGCTACAGTGGCTAAATAATAATTGCTTTGCATATAAGTATCGGCATAAGCGATTACGAATTTCCCGGATTTCTTGAAATCAACCAACGCATCGCGGATTTCTTTGATCGATGCTAATCCACCCATCAAAGTACCTCCTTTAAGATAAATACCTTTAATATCGTCGTTCTTTTTAGCCTTTTCGATATTGGCCAACACATCATCTAAACCCAATTGTGTTTGTACTTGCTGCCCCATTGCTTCGGCGAATATCGCTCCAAAAGGACTGTCATCGGATCTATCCACCAACATTCCCGATAAATCAAGTTGATAAACGGTATTTTCCTTTATTTCGGTGGCTTTGTCGGACGAACTGGCAATAGCACCAATAATGCCTAACATAATAAAAAAGCCTAAAAGAGAAGCCACAATGACCCCCACTATGGTTGCTAAAGTGTATTTCAAAAACTGCTTCATAAATTTTTATAGATTAATATGTTTATATTTTTTAAAGAAACAAAGTGCAAAGAAAAAGAATTTTATTTGAGTAACAAAATAATTTTATCGTTTTACGATAAATAGAACTAAACAAATGATAAATTTAGGGTAGATTTTGGTATTACTCCACTTCCTACTAATTTCTTCTAAATGAAATTCTTGATTTGTTGCATCAAGGTCATTTTATCTGAACCGCCGGCTTGCTTCCAAACTATTTTCCCGTTTTTAAAAATCATAAAGGTGGGGACTGACTGAATTTGATGTTGGGCAGCAATGGCCTGATTTTTATCAATATCAATTTTCAAAACGCGTATTTGTCCTTTAAGTTCTTTAGCAACTGCTTCCACTATGGGACTCATGGTTTTGCAAGGGCCGCACCAAGTGGCATGAAAATCGATTAGTACAGGCTGATTCCCGTTGATTATTTCCTGAAATGATTCCATATGTTTTATTGTGTAATGTTTAATTTTAAACTGATTTACAGAGCCTTTTGTTCAGTCCTTTACTAAATTTATTTTAGTTCTACTTTACTAAAATAAAAGAAACAAATTCTATATTCAGATTTACACAAACTGCGTCTTAAAGCCCATCTTCCTCCCTCTCTATTTTTGGAGAGGGCTGGGGTGAGGACTGGGGGTTTGG
>JBBSCW010000133.1:0-8624 GCA_038249855.1 Bacteroidales bacterium | reverse complement strand
CGTAGTTGTCATTTTGTCCGTAAAGATTGGTTGGCATTATCGAAATGAAATTTGAACCGTACTGACTATGATAGGCTTCGCACATTTTTATTCCAGCAATTTTAGCAATGGCATAAGGTTCATTGGTATCTTCGAGCAAACCAGTCAACAAAGATTCTTCCTTGATTGGTTGTTCAGCTAATCGTGGATAAATACAGGAAGAACCCAGAAAAAGTAACTTTTTTACTCCATGTAAATAACTTTGATGAATCACATGGTTTTGAATCATCAAATTCTCATAAATAAACTGCCCTCGATACGTGCTATTAGCGATAATTCCTCCCACTTTGGCAGCAGCAAGTACTACATATTCAGGCTTTTCGGTCTCAAAGAAATGCTTTACCTCATTTTCATTCAGCAAATTAAGTTCCTCCAAGGAGCGAAACACAAAATTTGTATAACCCTTGGCTTCAAGATTTCTTTTAATTGCCGAACCAACCATACCATTATGGCCAGCTATATAAATTTTTGAATGTTTGTCCATGTTTTTTGTTGTGTAGGGTGTAAGGTGTAGAGTGTATGGTGTAAAAGTGTAGATTATTTATCTAAACGTTTTTTATATGCTTTTATTAAACCACTTAATTTTTGAGAAATTGTATCTATCAACTTTTTATTAGCATCAAAATGTTCTGAACTAATGTACTTTAAATCTAACGCTATAAATAGTTGGCAATAAACCTCCATAAGTGAACCGTATGATATTTCAATAAATCGGATTTTTTCTTTGTCAGACAATCGTGAAGTTCCTTCCGCAATATTCGAAACTACTGAAACTGCTGCTCTTTGAATTTGAGAACTTAAACCAAACTTTTCTTCAGATGGAAAAAATTTTGATGTTTTATAAACTTCAACAACAAACCTTCTAGCATCTTGCCACACTTCCAATTTCTCAAAGTTATACTGATATCCCATAATAATTTACACTTTACACAATTACAACTAACACAATTACACCTTACACCCTTACCCCTACTCAAAATAATTCATAATTTTAAAGCCGCCTTCTCTCAAATAGGTTTCTTTTTTCATTACTTTTACATCCGAAATCATCATATCCTCAACCAAAGCGGCTAAATCATATTCCGGAGTCCAGTTTAATATAGTTCTTGATTTTGTAGCATCACCTATTAATAGTTCCACTTCGGTTGGTCTAAAGTAGGCAGCATCAACTTCTACTATCGGATGATTGATAGACTTAACTCCTTCAAGAAACTCACTACCAACTCTTTCGGTAAACAAGTTCGTATCAACATCAGCTATATAGCCTTTTTCGTCGACACCAAGTCCTTTGAATTCTACTTTAATCCCTATTTCTGAAAATGCCAACCGCACAAATTCACGTACTTCGGTAGTTACTCCCGTTGCAATCACATAATCATCGGGAGTTTCTTGTTGTAAAACTAAATACATAGCACGTACATAATCTTTTGCATGTCCCCAGTCCCGTTGAGAAGAAAGATTACCTAAGAACATTTTTTCTTGCATACCCATGGAGATACGTGCTGCAGCTCGGGTAATCTTGCGAGTAACAAAAGTTTCGCCTCTTAAAGGAGATTCATGATTAAACAAAATACCATTACTTGCGTGCATTCCATAAGCTTCACGATAATTCACTGTAATCCAATAAGCATACATTTTGGCTACTGCGTATGGCGAACGAGGGTAAAACGGAGTAGTTTCTTTTTGAGGAACTTCCTGCACTAAGCCATAAAGTTCAGAGGTAGATGCCTGATAAATCCTTGTTTTCTTTACTAATCCGAGCAAGCGTACTGCCTCTAAAATCCTTAAAGTGCCTATGCCATCTGCATTCGCGGTATATTCTGGGGTATCGAAACTTACTTTTACATGACTCATAGCGGCCAAATTGTAAATTTCATCGGGCTGTATTTCCTGAATAATTCTTGTTAAATTCATCGAATCGGTCATATCACCATAATGCAATATAAAATTACGATTATCTACATGTGGATCTTGATATAAATGATCTATTCTGTCTGTATTGAAAAGCGATGAACGCCTTTTCAAACCGTGAACTATGTAACCTTCTTTTAATAATAACTCAGCCAAATATGCACCATCTTGACCGGTAACTCCTGTTATTAATGCGACTTTTTTCATTATTTTTTTTCAATTTTTTAATTAGATACTTTTTGCGAACAGATTCTCAAACAAAACTTTCAATGTGTTAAAGCACTAAATATCTTATACATAATTGCATTAAATGTTAATATAAACATTTAATGCAACTTACTTATTGATTAATACTCTATTATTTGATAATTAAATTATTTTCCTTTTTTTTGACTGATTTAATTAATCACTTTACAGCTTTTCATCATCTTGATAATACTGAAAGTACTTATCGGCACCTTTTTTCTTTGACTTTTTATTTGAATTTGATGTATATCCATAACCATATCCATATCCATAAGTGTATTTATTTGAATAGAATTTAGAATATTTATTGTCTTGCATATTTACATCATTCATTATAGCAAAAATATTCTTAACATTATCGGCCTTAAGTTGAGCAGTAATCTTTTTGAAGAATGTTTTATTTGTTTTCAAATTACGAACTACGAATAAATTCACATCTGAAATTTGTGAAAGTGCATAAGCATCAGCTACTACACCAATTGGGCTAGTATCAACAATAATATAATCATATCGTTTGCGTAACTCTTCAAACATGAATAAAAGTTTTTCGGAACGAATTAATTCACCTGCATTAGGTGGAACAGTACCAGCAGGCAAAATATCATAATCGACATCGGGTATATGCAATATTACATCATCTAATTCCGCTTGTCCAACCAAATAATTAGTTACTCCATCAGGATTTGAGATATTAAAGCGAACGTTAATACTTGGTTTACGGATATCCATATCAATCAACAAGGTACGTTTACTCGACATGGCGTATATACCTGCAAGATTTATACAGAAATATGTTTTACCATCGCCAGATTCACCAGAGGTAACCATGACCATAATATTCTTCTTACGTTGTACTATGAATTCGATACGAGTACGAATTACCCTGAACATTTCAGTAAATGAAGAACGTGGATTCTTAGGAACTAACATTGGATCATGAGTCTCCGTATGCCGTACAAAACCAATTAACTGCAAACCTGAGCCATGCTCTATGTCTTTATTAGATCGAATTGTATTATTGAGTAACTCTTTTAATACTACTATAACCGCAGGAATAAGTAATCCAATGATCAAAAACGTCAAAGTCGATTTGGATTTTGTTCCGCCATTAGTTAAAGATAAAACTCTGGCTTTGTCAAGTATGTTGTTGTCGGGAGTATTGGATGATTTTAAGATTTCAGCTTCGGCTCGTTTTTGTTGAAAGAAAGTAAAATAACTGTCGTCCATTTTGAATTTCCGTTCTATCGAAATCATTTCTAATTCTTTGGCTGGAAGTTGTGCTAATTCACTTTGTACTTTAGAATATCGATTATTAAAATCATTTTTTTCTATATCAAAAGCTGAACGCATACTTTTAGTAACCTCATTGATAGCTGCTTTAATATTTTCAATATCGCGTGTATACTTAGCATAAAAGAAATTCTTGTCGCTCAATTCACTACGCTTCAAATTTAAGTCGTTAAATTGTTGAATTAAGGGCATCAACATCGGCTCATTTAAGCCTAAACTCGAAGGAGCAACAATCGAACCATCTTTCAAATTAGTTTTTAAATAATTTGTAATGTATTTCATGTAAGTTTCTCGAAGCTTAAGGTTCGACATTTCAGAATCAACAGTAGATGCTTTACCTAATAATTCACTGGAATGGCTCGAAGCATCGACAATTTGGTTTTTCTTACGAAAGTTGGTTAATTCGTCCTGCGAAACTCCAAGCGATTTGGAGATATTTTCTAATTGAGCATCAATAAATGTAATAGTTTTATTAGCAGCATCGTTTTTTCTTTCCAAGTTATTAGCCAAGAAAGTGTCCGCAAGTTTATTAATAAAATCGACATCTCTGTTTGGATTTTCACTTACCAAGGAAATTTCGAGAACTGATGATCCTTCAACTACATATTGAAAATTTAAACGAGATGAGAAATCGGCTACTAATGACTCTTTGTCTCTAAATTGGAAATACAAAGATCCATCGGAACTATAACCATTTGAATTATAAATTGTTATGTCAAAAAGCTTTGTCCGAACCGGCTGACCAATTTTACCCTCCACATAAAACGATTTGTTATTTGAATTTTCATCGTATGTAATTGTAAACTTGCCATTTGAATTCAGATTAATCTTAAAAAGTGTGTTATAAATCTCAGGGGTTATATAATTATATTCAATTAAAATTGGTGAATCATAATACAAGTTTCGTGTTTTAAATCTACCCTTCGAAATATACTCAACTCCCATTTGAGGCAAGCTATCTATAACTCTCGATATCAAATCGTAAGAACCCAGCATAATCACTTGATTATCGACATTTTTGTATCCTGCCTGCACCCCAAATCCTTGCATTAAGGCCTGAGTACTGCTCGAGGTACGATATTCTTCAATAATCATCGTACCTGATGTTTTATAAGCAGGTAGCCATTTTCGGTTCTGAAGATAAGCCAGACCTAATGCAATTATTACTCCAATTACGAATAAGTACCAGTGATGCAAAAAATTACGCACCCATTCCATGATATCAAAACTGGATTCATCCTCATCAATAAAGGGCTTTTCTGTATTATTTTGTTCCATAAAAAAATGGTTATAGCGTGTCGATTGTTCTAAAAGATATTATAGTTTGTTATAATATAAAACAGTGAAAAATAAGGATAAAGAAGTGGATATTAGACCCAAGAAACTTCCCCAGTTATTCTCAATTTTATAAAAGCTTGAAGGTGATCTTTGAATATAAATTATATCGTTCGGATAAATATAATAATATTTAGAGTCAATTAAACTGGTTGGTCGAATATCGAATTCAAGTACCTCGGTACCATCAAATTTTTCACGAATAATTTTAACATACTTAAAATCACCCGTATGATTCAACTCCCCTGACATCGATAAAGCTTGGTAGATAGTGAATTTATCTCTTGGTATATTGTAAACGCCTACTCCTGCTTCGCCAATAACAGTAAAACTCTTGTTCATAATACTCAGCTTAACCGCTGCATCGGGAATTAACTCTTTGAATCTTTTTTCTAAAACTAATGCAGCCTCTTTCAATGTTAAACCTACAATTTTTACCTGTTTTACAAACGGTATGTCGATTGTACCATCGGGATAAATACGATAAGACAAGATATTGGTGGAACCACCATTCGAATTATCAGCATTTATCAACCTCGAAATAGTTTCATCGGAACTAATTAGCCTATATATAACCTCATCATTTACCCTCAGTTTGTAAACTTCAAAATCGGTTTTCTTGTATTTAGGTAGTGAAAAATTATTATCCTGTAATAGCCCTATACTACGATAATTATAGCACGAAGACATTGTAAAAGAAATGATAATAAAAACTAATATGTTAATTCTCGACACCATATAATTTTGATAAAATCAATAGAAGTTTAAAAAAAAACAATGATTTACAATGTAATTTAAATTACTTATAATTCTAACATTCAGGTTATTGACCTGTAGTAACAGCAGGTGCTTGTTCTTTTTTGAATGCAGAGTCATATATAAGTACTCCAAACGAAATAGTTGATACAAAAGTTGAGATAAATGTAGGTAAATTTGTAACTCCCCAGAATTTTTCTTTCAAATCTTGAATATATATAACATCGTTTGGCTCTACATAGAAATACTCCGAATGAATAATATCAGCACTTCGTAAATCAAATACTTTAATTTTAACTCCATCTTTGGTTTCGCGCAGAAGTCGTATTTTTCCTCTATCACTATAAATTCCCAAATCACCGGCCAATGCCAAGGCTTTAAATATATTAATCTTTTCTTGTGGCATAGTAATATAAGATGCCTTTCCGCCACCTATTACACTAAAATCATGATTAATAACACGCATTTCTACCGATTTGAACTTAAAAATAGGCTCTAATGCTACTTCTAAGGCAAGATTTGCTTGACGTAATGTTTTGCCCGCCAACTTGACTTCACCAATCATTGGAAAAACAATGGCACCGTTATCTTCAACTAAATAAGTGTAAAGTTCTGAGCTAGGATTCGATCCGTAGGTCATCATTTGCATGTTCGATGAACCATTAAACAAGGCATTCGTCTGATCATCAGTAGAATAAACTTTAACAAAAAGTCTATCGCCAATACGCAACTCATAATCTTTGAAGGAAACACTATCTTTGTAGGAAGGGATGTAAAAACCTGGCTTTTGCATATAGTTAATTTTCTTCGAGCCTATACACGAAAAAAGAAGACTACAAAAGACTAAAATTGTAACTGCCTGAAATATACGACTAAACATTAAAAGGCTATTTTAGATAATAATTCTTTTTGCAAAGATATTATTTTTAAACGATTTACAATAATAACAAAATAAAAAAACCTCATATTCAAGCTAAAGTTTTCAACAATTTTTGGAATAATCTTTGTTATCTGACAAAAAGCATATTAAAGTTCGTTTTTATGATTATAATAGAGTTTATATAAGTTGAAATTTTATCGACCCCCCAACCTCCAAATGGTGGAGAAAGAGTGATATTTGCATATTCTAAAAATAAAAATTTTGGTCTTAAACCCCCCATTTGGGGGTTTGGGGGTCAAAAGCAAAATCAATAAAACTAAGCAATAGTATTAAATATCCCAACTTATATAATGTCTAATAAATGTTTTCGGCACTTAAAAATACAATTTTTCGTAATTATATGCGTTTAAACGAGCTTTTAATTAAGCCACTCAAAAATTTATTCTAAATTTGCAAAAATCTTATAACTCACAGTACTTATGCGTTTAAAAGTTATTTTCATCACTTTATGTATTCTCTCCACTCTCAGAATGAATGCCCAATATTCTGGTGTACAGGACAGAGGGGTTGATTTTTCAGGTATCAATTTTGAAAAAATAAGCTATGGAATTCGCCTTAGTCCCGCCATTTCTTGGGTTAATATTAATCATAACGATGCTCAAGCAGAAGGGGCCAATTTGAGCTACGGATTGGGAGCGGTTGTAGAGTATGAAATTAACTACTTATTATCAGTAGTTTCAGGGGTTAATTACCATACTTTTGGCGGCTACGCTTTCGACAACGCATCGCTAAACGACTATACAAACAAAGACAATTTTAAATTGAGCTATTCGGAAATAGAAATTCCTTTGGGTTTGAAATTACAGACACCAACACTTGGTGATAAAAGTTATTATATAATCGGTGGTTTGAGTACTGGATTCATTATGTCAGCCAACGAGAAACATACTTCGACCTTAGCAAAGACAGATCCAACGAATTACAATATTTTACCTGTAACCTCACTCAGCAGAGTAGGAGGTTTTGTAGGCTTGGGTTCAAATTACCGTATTGGCAGAAGGCTAACGCTTTTTGGAGAAATAGTTTATAAAACTGCTCTGACAAGTGTAGCAGACGGAAAAAATTATAGTAATGATGGTTTCCATAACTACCCGCAAGACATTGAGATATTACCTTCTAGCATGGTTTTTTCAATCGGTTTGATGTTTTAAACTGTGAAACAAAATTCATATAAAATATAATTATAAAATGTTTAGACTGAAAAGTGTTTCAATATTATTTCTCTGTGTAATCCTGTTTTCGGCATGTAACTCTAAGGCTCGTGAGCAGAAAAAAGCCGATGAACAGTTACAGAAAATTGAAAATTTGATACAAATAAATGATTATGCGGCAGCAAAATTATTAATTGATAGCATACATATTCGCTTTCCGAGGATGGTAGACAAACGCCGAATGGCAGTAGCGTTGAAGGACACTATGATACGACGCGAAAGTGCGAAATTTCTAAACTTTGCCGATAGTATTTTACCATCCAAAATTCAGTTGTTGGATTCAATCCAGAAAAATTTCCGCTTCGAGAAAGATAATGAATATAAAGAATTCGGAAATTATGTTTATAAAACCCAAGTTACTGAACAAAACACTAACAGAAACTATTTGAAGTGTTATGTAGACGAAAATGCTGATTTATACTTAGTAAGTAATATATATGGAAGTAAAATAGAGCATCACAGTATCAGAGTTGATATGGACGACCTACATGTGCAAACCGATAGTACTCAGAAAGGGGAAGGCAGTTTTCATCAATTTACCAACGAGGGTATGTATTGGGAAAGCTTGACTTTTAAAAACGAGGCCGACAATGGAATTAGCTCATTTATAGCCAACAATGTGAAGAGTCGGCTAAAAGTAACACTTATTGGTAAACAAAAAATAGTTTATTTTATTCCTGAATTAGATAAAAAAGCGATTGCGGCAAGTTATAATCTATGGGTTCTTCAGAAAGAAGTGAAGCATTTAGAACAAGAAAAAGAAAATGCACAAATTAGAATCGGAAGGATAGCACTAAAATATCAATGATAATTAAGAAACAATTTAAATCAACCAAAATAAAAAACAAACAATGAAAAAAACAATTCAATTATTATTTATTGGACTACTTTTAAGT
>JBBSCW010000132.1:0-8683 GCA_038249855.1 Bacteroidales bacterium | reverse complement strand
GTCTGAGTCTTAGCTCTATATTTTTCGGTTAATACCTCAGTTACTTCAATGGCTCTTTTATCGAGCAACATTTGCAAGGTAGGAAGCACCTTGACTATTTCTATGGCTTTGCTTAATTCATTTACAGTCAGAGCACTACCATCTGAAAGTGCATCCAAAATTTTCTGTTCCTTATCGGATAAAATGGTTTCTGCTTCGTAATCGGGATTAATGCGGATTAATGTTTCACTTTCGAGCTTCAAGCCCGAAGGTATAGCAGCCTGAAACACATCACCTAAATAAGCTTGATAATAGGAACTTATCCAATCCCAAAATTTTAACTGAGGAAATCGTAAAATGGGCTGTGGATCGAGAATGCAAATTATTTCTTTAAACTCGTATACCGCTTCGGGTTTGTGGGTATGAACTACTGCAATGATGGCTGTATATAGCTTTTTCTTCCCAAATGGCACAACAACTCGCACCCCAACTCGTACTTGCGTTTCCCATTCATCGGGAACTGCATAAGTAAAGGTTCCAACTAAGGGCAAAGGTACTATGACAGCTATGTATTTCATTTAAAATAGTAAACGAGTAGACAAGTGAACGAGTAAACAAGAAACAAGGCAAAAGATAAAATAATTTCGAGATTATTTTTTTGCATTTTGAATAAAGCGAACCGGATACAAAGCTGATAACCAGCCCATAATCAATACTGTTAGCAAAACCAATGCAATATCTGTCCAATTAGTTACAACTGGGTAGGCATCAACCACATAACCAGTACCGAGTTTTATCCAACCAAAATGTTGTTGTAACAAACAAAGTGAAGTTCCTAACACAAGCCCTACAACAGCACCGACCAAAGAAATAAGCCAACCTTCAATCAAGAATATCATTTTAATTAAATGATGGCTTGCTCCTAGACTTTTAAGAGTCTCAATATCTGCTTTTTTATCAATAATCAACATCGAGAGCGAACCGATAATATTGAAACTTGCAATAAGAAGTATAAAACTGAGAATGAGAAAGGTAATCCATTTCTCAATTTTCATTATTTTAAAGAAACTTTCCTGTTGTTCGTAGCGATTTTTTACTTGATATTTACTTCCCAATAATTTTTGAATTTCTTTTTGTATATCGTCTATATTTACTGAATTCGATACTTTTAATTCCAATGCTGATACTGTATTATCTTCATATTCAAATAGTTTACGAGCAAGGTCAATCGAAACTAACACATACTGATTATCGTATTGAAGTTGCTGAACCGTAAAAATGCCCGACACAAATGTTCCCGATTGATTGAAGCTAGTTTCGGGTCGGAGTAGATTTATTTTTGAAGTTCGTTTGGGAGCATAAATGTACAGTGGGTCAATAAATTTTGCACCAAACCCCAACGCACTCGCCACACCAATCCCGGGAACTGCATAATCGAAAACGCCATCAGATAATAAAAACTCTCCATCGTATAGGATGCTGTCGATTTGTGTCAAATCCTTGAAACTGCTGCTCACTCCTTTTACGGTACTGGGCATTTGTTTCTCCTTGAACCGCAACAATGCATTTTCTTCAACCACTTCGGTATAAACTGCTACCGATTTCATTTTCCGTAGCGTATCAAATTCTTTCGTATTTGTATCGAAAGTTTTTCCTTCGGCCAATGTTATTTTCAAATCAGGATCGAATGCCGAAAACATATCAGCAATCAGCGACTCAAAGCCGTTGAATACTGATAAAACAACTATCAATGCCATAGTTCCGATAGCAACTCCGGTCGCTGAGATTCCAGAAATTATATTGATGGCATTATGCGATTTTTTAGAAAACAAATACCTTCGAGCTATCCTGAACGCAAAAGATAATTGTCTTGATTGCATGTTTTTTTTGACACTGACCATAAATTCGGATTAATCGAGTCCGATTTCTTCTCCTTCTTTTAATGGCGAAGGTGGATCGCTTTTCAATAAATTGTCAATATTCTCAAGATAATCCAATGAATCATCGATATGGAAATATAACGCAGGCACAATGCGTAA
Source organism: Bacteroidales bacterium (assembly GCA_038249855.1). Classification (GTDB taxonomy): domain Bacteria; phylum Bacteroidota; class Bacteroidia; order Bacteroidales; family Paludibacteraceae; genus Paludibacter. Next base: position 6,665 of record JBBSCW010000132.1, on the reverse strand, counting down.
TTGATTTCGTACTCTTTTGCCTAAATCGTACCGAATGGCTTTTGTATCGGCATTCACTTTTTCTAAAACTGATTTTACTTTATCGCTTGGGAAAACGCTTAAATGAGTGTGTGCAATACCTAAGTCGGGGCTTATTCTGACTGCTGTTACTGTGATTAATACTCCGTGAATTTCGCGTGCATACAATAAAAATATTTCACCTAATTCCTTTTGCAACATGCGCGATATTTTTTCTTGTCTTGTAGTTTCCATAATTATGTATTTAGCTCCACAGTGGGAGGATTTTTTGTATTTGTTGATTAGAGTCTAATTTCTTTAACGTTCAATTGTATCCAAAGTTTAAACATAGGGTCGTTAAAAGTAACAATTTTCCCTGAGATGTCAATTAATTCTTTTTTCTCTAAGGCACTTTTAAGTCTTTTAATATTGGCCGATGTACCAAGATTGTATTTTTGTAGAATTTCTGATTTTGTAAATTCACTATTTACACCTTCGGCAATGGCAAATAGAAAATTAATCTGAAATCCCGAAAGTCCGTTAAAATATTGATAAAATAACATGGAATTTTGATTCAATAAATCTTCTACTGCACTATCAATATGTGCTTTATTGGCATTTTCATCCACTTTAACCCACACATTCCAAGCTAATTGCTGTACATAAGAGGAATGGTTTTCAACTTTTTCGCAAATTGTCTGAGCCAGCTCCTCCGAAATAGTTTTGCCAGTAATTTCAAAACGTTCGCATATAAACTTTATCCAATCGGCTGTAGTAATCTTTTGTAGAAAAAATATATCGCCAAATTTATAAAACGGCATACTCTGTTTTGAAAACAATTCGTACATCAAATGCTTTTTGCTGCCATAAAGACAATACGAAACGTCAGTTTGTAGTTGCCAAACAGAACGTAATTTTTTCTGAAACTGAATATGATTTGAAAATTCGGCTATCTGTTGAAATTCATCGATACAAATTACGATTTTAATTCCTTTCTCTTTTGCAATTTTTTGAGCTAAATCCAGTACTTTTTCGTTAATTTTCGGATCAGAAAAATCAAGTGATAACGAGAAATCAGTTGTTGGATCAACTCCAAAACTAATTTTTGGGACTAATGCCGATAAAAATTTTCTTGAATTTTCAGCCCATTCCTCCCATTTACTTGAAGTTTGTTTTAATAATTCAAGGGCAAATAATTGGTAGAAATCTTGGATGTCACGACAAGAAAAAATGTCGATATTGACAATTCTGAGTTCTTTACTTTGAGCAGATGAACTCACCTTTTGTACTAAAGAAGTTTTCCCCCAACGCCGTGGAGAAATCAAAATTGAATTTATTCCATTTTGAAAATTCGTCAAAAGTCGCTGAGTATCATGCTCTCTGTCGGTAAAATGCTCACCCGATGTGGCTGTGCCAAAAACAAATGGATTACTCATAATATTCATAAATTTATTTACAAATATACAACTAATTTTACAGTAAACAACATTGTTTAAAACAAAGTTGTATGTAACAAAGTTGTATGTAATTCATGTAGTTGTAAATCAATTTAATATGATTAAAAATACAAATTAATAGTTAGAAAAAAACCATTATTTTACATCATATTTTCCACTCAAATCCGTCTTTGGTGTCTTTAATTTCAAAGCCAAGTGCTGTGAGTTCGTTGCGAATTTTATCACTTGTTGCCCAGTCTTTGTTACGTTTAGCATCCAATCGCATATTGAGCAAAAGGTCAATGGCTTTTTTGTAAGCTTCATTTCCGGTTGTTGCTTCTGCTTCTGATTTTAAACCAAGAATATCGTTGATATATAAGTTGAAAACAGCTTTTAACTCATCTAAGTCGGCGGCATTGATAGTTGCTTTACCATCGTGTACGAGGTTTATCGCTTTCAACGCATCGAAAAGATGAGAAATCACAATCGGCGTATTCAAATCATCGTTCATAGCTTCCTCACATTTTGCTCTAAGTCCAGAAGTTTCAACAGTTGAGGTTCCAGAAGCGGTCAGTTTTAGCAAACGAGCATAACCCTCCATTAACCTACTCAAACCTTTTTCAGATGCTTCCAACGCTGTGCTGCTAAAATCTACCGTGCTGCGATATTGAGCTTGTAGTATAAAAAATCGAACGGTCATTGGGCTAAAAGCCTGAGTCAATAGTGGGTGATCCCCTGTAAAAAATTCTTCCAACAAAATAAAGTTACCCAATGATTTCCCCATCTTTTGTCCATTGATGGTAATCATATTATTGTGCATCCAGTACTTCACAGTGTCTTTTCCCAATCCTGCTTTGTTTTGGGCAATTTCGCACTCGTGATGCGGAAACATCAAATCCATTCCGCCTCCATGAATGTCGAATTCTTCGCCTAAGTATTTGGTTCCCATGGCCGAACATTCCATATGCCAACCTGGAAATCCTTCGCTCCAAGGTGCTTTCCAACGCATAATATGTTCAGGTGATGCTTTTTTCCATAAGGCAAAATCCACGCTGCGGCGTTTTTCAGATTGTCCATCCAAATTACGAGTAGTTTCGAGCATATCTTCTATGTTTCTACCCGATAATTTCCCGTAGTTATTTGATTCATTGTATTTTACAACATCAAAATAAACCGAACCTTCGCTTTCGTAAGCAAAACCAGCATCGAGAATCTTTTGCGTAAATTCAATTTGCTCCATGATATGACCCGAAGCGTGTGGCTCAATGCTTGGCGGCAAAACATTCAATGCTTCCATTGCTTTGTGATATCGATTTACATAATACTGAACCACTTCCATGGGTTCTAGTTCATCGAGTCTGGCTTTTTTCGCAATTTTATCTTCACCGCTATCGGCATCATTTTCAAGATGCCCCACGTCTGTAATGTTACGTACATAGCGAACTTTGTACCCCAAATGTGTCAGGTAACGAAAAAGGATGTCGAAAGTAATGGCTGGTCGGGCGTGTCCCAAATGAGCATCGCCATAAACTGTTGGTCCGCAAACATACATGCCCACTTTATTCTCATGTATCGGAATAAATTGCTCTTTTTTGCGACTTAATGTGTTGTAAATATATAAGTTGTGTTCCATATATCCTTAACCCCAGATGGGGAATTAAGTTAGTTATTTATATTTTTGTTCTTTTTTGAAAGAATGTGTTTCTGTCAAGAAAATTTAGTCATTTTTATTTTGAAGTACTTGAATTAGTTTGTCTTGTAAAGATTTTTTGTCAGGCAAATACATTTGATATTTACTTACAAATAGCTGTGAACTAACGTTATGTAAAGCATATTCTACCAGTAATTCATCCTTTTCTTTTGCCAGTACAATTCCTATTGGTGGATTATCCCCCAAAGTATTTTCTTCATTTTCAAAATATCCGAGATACATATTCATCTGACCTACATCTTGATATCCAGCTTCGTCTTTCTTTAAATCAATCAGAACGAAGCATTTAAGGATGCGATTATAAAAAACCAAATCAATATAATGATGTCGGTTTTCTAAGGTTATTCGATATTGCCTACCTATAAAAGCAAAACCTTTACCCAATTCGAGTAAAAATTGTTGCAAATTACTTATCAAAAGACTTTCTAACTCAGATTCAGCCAATTGAAACGGTTCGGGAATTTGAAGAAAATCAAGAATATATGGTTCACGAATTAAATCAGCGGGTTTTTGTACGATTTGTCCTTTTCGTGACAATTCTAATATCCCCACTTTGTCTTTCGATGCTGCCAATCGTAGAAATAGTGACGCTTTCTTTTGACGAATAAGTTCGGTTGTACTCCAACTTTCGATTATAGTTTGGTTAAGATAAAATGAACGTTCAAGTGCATCATCAGTTTTCAAAATCTCTACCCAATGCGTCCAACTCAATTTGTGCGGAAGCTCCGCATAAATTGGGAAAGTATTATAAAACTGTCTCATTCTGATTAGATTACTTAGACTGAATCCTTTTCCTAATGATAAAGTTAAGTCTTTTGATAATCTCGGTAAAAGTGCTGCTCCATACTCTGCTTTTGATTTTCCATCTTGTTCAAATTCAACTACATATTGACCAATCTTCCAATATGTTTCCACCAAATGCTGATTAACGGCAATTGTAGCATTGTTTCGTCCTTGTGTGTAAGTATCGGAAATGCGATCAACAAGGTTTCAATAATTGTTCTTTGCAGGTATCATCATCTTTATATTAGTTTTTAACAATTAGACAAATGAAATCAATACATTAGTCAGTTAACATCAAAATAACGTCCCCTGTTCTCCTAATTTTATTTTCCCTAAATGTCTATATGCTAGCTCAGTAACTTCTCTGCCTCTTGGAGTACGTTTCATAAAACCTTCTTTAATAAGGAAAGGCTCATAAACTTCTTCAATGGTTCCGGCATCTTCCCCCAAGGCTGTTGCGATAGTCGTAATTCCTACTGGGCCGCCACTGAATTTATCAATAATTGTATTCAGAATTTTATTATCAATTTCATCCAATCCATATTTGTCAATATTCAGAGCTTCAAGTGCATAACGAGCTATTTCCATATCAATGGTACCTGTACCTTTTACTTGCGCAAAGTCACGTACACGACGAAGTAAAGCATTGGCAACACGCGGAGTACCACGACTACGACCTGCAATTTCAACAGCTGCTTTGTCTTCAATTGGTACGTTTAACAATCGAGCCGATCGTTTAATAATTCCTGTAATAACTTCAATATCATAATACTCGAAATGACAATTAATACCAAAACGTGCACGGAGAGGAGCTGTTAATAGTCCACTTCGAGTTGTTGCACCAATCAACGTAAACGGATTCAAATCGAGCTGAATAGAGCGAGCGCTTGGCCCTTTGTCTATCATAATGTCGATGCGATAATCCTCCATAGCCGAATAAAGATATTCTTCTACAATTGGACTCAATCTATGAATTTCGTCAATAAAAAGCACATCATTGGTTTCTAGGCTGGTAAGTAAACCAGCTAAATCGCCCGGTTTGTCCAAAACAGGACCCGAAGTGATTTTAAAACCAACATTCAGTTCATTGGCAATAATATTCGAAAGTGTAGTTTTACCTAATCCCGGAGGTCCGTGCAATAGCACATGATCGAGTGATTCGGTACGCATACGAGCTGCCTGCACAAAAATTTTCAGATTCTCGACAATTTTATTTTGTCCTTGAAAATCCGAAAAAGTCAGTGGACGCAATGCGTTCTCAAATTCCTTTTCACCCTTTTGATTGTTTCGTATGTCGAAGTTTTCTTCCATAAGCCCCCTCAATCCCCCGAGGGGGGAATAAAGTTAGTAATAATACACATGTAAATTTATATAATCAGCTCAAAAATGTCCCTCCCGATAGCTATCGTGGAGGGGGATTTAGAGGGCTGTCAAGTTTCTAAACACTTCTTCCATACTTCTCTCTACTGGTTTCATAGTCAACATCTTATTCTGTGTTTTTACAGCAAAATCAAAAATATCACTGCGAATATCAGTTGAAGCAACAATTGAAAATCTGTTTTTATCTAACTCATTAATAACTGTAACATGATTTAATTTTTCCAATTCAGTAATATCAACATCCATTAAAAATTCAACTTCAAATTGTAGGTTGTTTTCGTCGAAGATATTAATTTTAGAAATATCGGGATAATCTGCTACAATTTCTCCTTTGTTGATTATCAATACTCGATTACATATCGCTTTGATTTCCTGCATGATATGTGTACTGAAAATCACTGTTCTCTCCTTTCCTAATTCACGTATCAGACTTCGGATTTCTACCAATTGATTAGGATCGAGTCCAGTTGTTGGTTCATCGAGTATCAGTACTTTTGGATTTGGTATTAATGCTTGTGCCAGTCCAACTCTTTGTCGATATCCTTTGGAAAGCTGCCCGATCTTCTTGTGAAATTCAGGTCTAAGTCCCACTTTATCAATCAACTGATTAACAAGATTATCCTTATTTTCAACAATGCCATGTGCATCGGCCACAAAATGTAAATACTCTTTTACGTACATTTCTGGATACAGAGGATTCTGCTCAGGCAAATATCCAATCAGGGCATTGGTTTCAATACAATAATCTTTTACCTCCAAGCCACAAACCTTCACCGAACCTAAATCGTAACTCAAAGCACCAGTGATAATTCGCATAGCTGTTGTCTTTCCGGCACCATTGGGTCCAAGAAAACCAACTACTTCACCCTCGCCAATATCAAAACTAATATTGGAAAGTACGGTTTGATTTCCGTAGTTTTTGCTAAGATTGGAAATGCTGATTGACACCCTATTGTTTGATTTACGATTTGCCCATTTACAATTTTCTATTGTAATTTACAAAAGTACTTAAATCTACTCAAAAAAGGAAAGATTAAATGTTTTGTTGGTTAATTTTGATGAAATTATTCAATTCCAGTACCTTGGATACAGATGTCAATTGGCTCTGACAAACAAAATCAAAACAAAAAAAGTAGAGAATAAAGAAAACAAGTTTCAATTATTGAAACTTGTTGATAATAAATATATTTAGTGATTTGTTTTTATTGTTTTAGTCTTCAAAACAATATCCATAGCCTAAACGGGTTACAATATTTTTTCCATAAATACCTATTTTCTTGCGCAAACGAGTAATATTTACATCTATGGTTCTGTCAAGCACAATTACTTCGTCGGACCAAACTTTTGATAACATTTGT
>JBBSCW010000131.1:0-8687 GCA_038249855.1 Bacteroidales bacterium | reverse complement strand
ATTGAAAACACTATAGGAAATTAAGCGTGTATAATTGTGGCCGGGTTTAGTACAACACCAGCTTCAATCAAGGTAGGCGCAAGCGCTACCATTGATCGAAAGCTTAATTGTTGTGAATTGCTTTCAGATTGTATCTTTGACGTATTGAACACAGCTTTTTTCAAACCAGGACCATACTGAAGCAAGTTGTGAATTGCTTTCAGATTGTATCTTTGACGTATTGAACACAGCGCAACAAAAAGGTTACAAATGCAAACAATGGTTGTGAATTGCTTTCAGATTGAATATTTCGGAGCAAACTGTACAACTAATTTCGCTTTAAACTGTACAATATATTTCGGATCAAAGTGTACAACTTTTTCGTTCCAGTAAGCCTTGTTTTTTCGCAACAAATACGACACATTGTAAAAGTTGAGGGATTGAACCCTAGCCAGGCTTATAATTTTATTCAGGATAAAGATGGTTTTATATGGATATCGACAAAATATGGTATTAGTAGATTCGATGGGAGTGCTGTAAAAAATTACAATTTCGACATATTAAACAGTGTCCGGAATCCTATACGCGAAGTGCATATAGTCTGCGATAAAGACTCATTGATTTGGGCATACGCCGACAATGGAATAATTAAATATTACGATAATCGGAACGATAATTTTGTCAATTTCTATAGTTTAAAATCATATTTAAAAACGGTCTATATTGACGAGAAAAATACGATATGGCTTGGAATGAATTTTTCATTGGGTAGAATTGTCAATCGTAGAATTACAATTTTCAACAACAGCAAACTTGATTTTAATATGGTTCGCAAAATACTGCCATTTAACCAAAATAAATTAATTATTGTCACTTCAAATTCGGTCTTGCTTTTTGATAAAATAAAATGCTCATTCACCGAATTAAATCAACAAATATCTAGCAAGGTTCTTACCTTTCTGATTGAAACAGCTTACTAAGATGAAAACAAACGTCAGTTGTGGTTAGGTACATCAAACAATGGCATTGTGTTATATGATCTTACAACTGGAAAACTTGCAGAAAACCTATTTAAGTCACTGAACAACAACCCTGTTTTTTCATACATCCAATTGATAATAATTATATTTTCTTAGGAACCGATGCTATGGGCATTGTACTATTTAATAAAACCACATCTAATGTTGAGAAAATTTACACTTTACGCGACAATAATAATTATGGTATATTAGGCAATGAAATTTACGACATATTTAAAGATAGAGAAGATAGGTATTGGCTGTCGACCTATTCGGATGGAGTAAATACTATAGAGCCAAAACAAGAGGGTTTTTCAGTTCTGAAACATGAGCAGAACAACCCTAATTCTCTTTCGCAATTTGCTATTCACAGTGTATTAATAGACAAAAATCAGAATGTGTGGTTTGGCTCAAATAGTGGAATTTCTATTTGGAATAGACGAAATAAAACATGGAAAACACTTTCGACCCCGAAGAATGTATTGACTTTGTTTCAGGATAGCAGACAGGATATATGGGTAGGTACTTATGCCTCGGGAGTTACCATTTTAGACAAAAACGGAGTTTTCAAAAAACACATTTATAAAGATAAATATTATGGAAAAACTATTGGTACAAATTTTATTTACAAAATATTTGAAGATTCAAAAAACAATATTTGGCTAGGAGGTATTAAAGGACCGATTACTAAATATAATCCAATCAACAATACATTTAAACAAATTCAAATATATCAGGTAAATAACATTGTGCAAAGAAATGATAACGAAATCTTGGTGGCGACTACGGATGGTATTCATAGACTTTCGTTAAACAACGATTCACATAGACTTTGGGAATTTTCTGACAGTTTGAGAAGTTTGTCAGTATACGATATGCTGCTTGAATCTGATTCGATGTTGTGGATTACTTCCTATGGCGGTGGATTGAGTTTATGCAATTTAAACAATGGCAACATTAAACATTTCAATCAGAAAAATGGCATGTCATCAGACATGATGTACTCTATACTTAAAGACAAAAAAAACAATCTTTGGATTAGTGGTGAGAACGGTTTAAGTAGAATGAATATCCAAACAAAATCTATTGTAAATTTCACAACTGGAGATGGCATTTCCGATATGGTTTTTAGTCCACTTTCAAGTGCTGTATCAGCGTCTGGTGAGTTTTTCTTTGGCTCTAATAATGGAGTTACCTACTTTAAGCCCGAGGAAATTACGTCTAAAGTTTTAAAGTCAAAATTAGTACTGACTGATTTTAGCCTTTTTAATCGAATAACGCATCCGAACGATAAAAACTCACCACTTAAAGATAAAATAAACAATTTGCATGACCTTCACCTTAACTACAGCGACCATTCGTTCTCAATTAATTTCACCACTATTGACTTTGCTCAAAATGCAAATCATCATTATATGTGGAAACTCGAAGGATTGGACAAAAACTGGATTGGTCCAAGCAGTGAAACGGTCGTAAATTATACCAATCTTGAACCTAAAACCTATATTTTCAGATTGAAAGCAATTGGAAATAACAACATTCTTCTGGATGAACGCGAACTAACAGTAGTTATCCATCCTCCATTTTGGGACACCATTTTCGCCAAGATTATAGCTTTCATTCTCATAATTATAATTGGATATTGGGCGTATAACTATCTTTCAAACCTTTATGAGAAGCGTAGAACTAACGAAAAAATTAAATTCTTTATAAATACCACACACGACCTTCGTACGCCTCTTACACTTATAAGTTCACCTATTTATGAGCTGAAAGAAAAGCTTGTACTTGAAGACTGGAATAAGTACCTGTTTGACCTTGTAACTACGAATCTTGAAAAGATGAATAAAATGGTGTCGCAGTTACTTGATTTCCAGAAATCGTATGAGTCCGAAGACCATTTAATGATTACAAATAACAACCTGAATGCTATGCTTTCCGAAAAACGAATGTTTTGGGAACAAGTTGCTCAGCGCAAAGACATAACGATTAAACTCCATTTGCCTGAAAATACACTTTTTGAGTGGTATGACAGGCAAAAGATGGATAAAATAATGGATAATTTGATTTCTAATGCAATTAAATATTCACTCAATAATGGAATTGTGGATATCAGTCTTTCATTTACTCAAACAAATTGGCAAATAAATGTTTCAGATAATGGTATTGGGATTCCGGAATCAGCTATCCGTAAATTATTTAAACGGTTTTATAGAGCTGAAAATGCTATTAACTCTCAAGAAACTGGGTCAGGATTAGGATTATTGTTAATTAAAAATTATGTAAGTTTACACAGAGGCACTACCTCCGTAAAAAGTTCTGAAAATAAAGGTTCTGATTTTTCCATTCGATTTAAAAGAGGCAACAAACATTACAAATACAATGAATTAGTTTCAGAAACTGAATTCATATCTCTTACTCAGGATACATCCGATATTGAAATTCAAAATATTGAAAAACAAAACACAAAAGTACTCATTGTCGAAGATAATCCTGATTTACGGGAGTATATAAACATGTCATTAAGTAATTATTTCAACACTTTTACAGCAGTAAACGGAAAAGATGCGTGGGAAAAGATTCAATCAATCAACCCTGACATTGTAATGAGCGATTATAATATGCCCGAAATGAATGGATTTGAATTATGTGAAAAAATAAAAAAAACATACGAAACATCTCATATTCCGGTTATTCTACTTACAGTAATGTCGGACATAAAACACATGGAAGAGGGCTATAAACTAGGTGCAGATGATTATATTCCCAAACCTTTTGACGTGAAGTTCCTAAAATTGAAAATCGATAACATCATTTCAAATCGTAAAATTCTTAGATCAAAATTCTTAGAAACGAGAATGCCTGACGAACTACCTAAATCAACAGAAAACGAACATAATGTTACATTCCTTAATAAAGCGACACAAATCGTGGAAGACCATATCGTTGATTTAAGTTTTTCAATTACGGATTTATCGCGGGAAATGGGCATGAGTAAATCACTACTTTACACGAAATTCAATGCAGTAACTGGGTACTCTCCAAATGATTTCGTAAAAATAATACGCATGAGAAAAGCTGTTACACTTTTCAAAAAAGGTCTTTATAATATCAATGAAGTTGCTTTACTCACTGGCTTTGATGAACCAAGCTATTTTGCAAAATGTTTCAAGAAAATTTACGGAAAAACACCTAAACAGTATATTAATGAAGATATTATGCATGAAAATAAGCAGTCATAATTGATTTATTTTACTTGCAAAGTTTATGATAAATCAAATTAAAACAGTTATACAAATAGAACTAAATACTTAACATCCTTACTTTAGATTTTAGGAATCTAAATAATTGATTACTAATGAATAAATTAAATTTGAATAAAAGGCAGATAAATGCTTCTATTTGCGCATTTATTTTAAAAAAGTGACAATGAATGGGCAATAATTGGACAATTCATAATTTCAAACAGTTAATACAGTTAATTGAATATCAATTGATAATTATGTAGAAAGAGTATTGCGGATAAAAAAGTGAGTATTCGAAATTGTTTATTTTCCGAATGTTTTGCGAAAACCTAAGCAAAACAGTGAAAATCTATAGTTCATTTTTATCAGTTCAATTCATTTGCAAAATAAATGTCAGACATGATAGAAGTTATTGTGTGCAAGACCCATTTCCTCCAAATCCCCAATATCCTAACAATCCGCTTTGCTATAGTAAGAACTCAAAACGGATTATTTTTTTACTTCCAAATATTTTAAAAAAAATGGTCAGGCTTTGCCTGTAAGATAATTACGGGCATGCATAATGTCAAAAGCTGAGTGTCTGGTTATTGCTGTTCGTAATCACTATTTCAATTCTGACGATTTTATATCAATTTTCCAATTTCTTGAAATGTACTAAAATTATAGAATATACGCACTTTAAATTTCATTTAAAATTTACTTTTACTCGTCTTAGTGTATTTGTTTTTCAGATTAGAAAAGGAGGTGTTGCATGCCCATTTTTGTAACTTGTGCTAAATAACTAAATCTTGCGTCCTCCCCACAGCATTGAACAGTCAGACGGGTTTATTCAGGGCGTTTGCGAATAGTATGTTGCATTTGTCGCAAATAATTGCAATATTTGCGACAAATATAAACCTATACAAACAATGAAAAGCATTGTGAATGAGATAGAAAACAAAATAAAGTACGGACGAAGGGGTAAAATAATTTTTGCAGCTGATTTCTCCACGCTCGGGCAGCCCAAATCGGTCAATAAGGCACTGGAAAGACTTACCGAATCCGGTATGCTGTTGCGGTTGGCGCATGGTATTTATTTATACCCTCAAACTGATACCCGTTTAGGTCTTGGCGTACTTTATCCAACGGTAGAAACCATAGCACGCGAAATCGCCAAGCGGGACAAAGCACGTATTGTGCCTACGGGAGCGTATGCTCTCAATACCTTAGGATTGTCAACCCAAATTCCGATGAACTAATTATTTTTTGAAATATATAGGTGCTGAGTAGTTACAATTATTGTCAATTTATAGTTTTCAATATTTCCACATTATTTTGTTTGTGACCATTAGCGATATAAATTGATTATTGAAAAATGTCAAGCAAAAATAATTATCTATCAATTACCTTTTGTTTGAAGATAAGTAGTATATTTGTGCCTTATCTTAAGACGAAATGTAATGACTAATAAACTGTCCACGAAAAACAATTCACCTAATTATGATTCCATAATTATGAATTTAATTGCTGATAATGAGCTATCTATTTTCAATATTGAAACACTGGAAGCATTATCTGGCAAGCAATATATTGACTTGAAACCTATTTTGAAGAGATTAGTTGTAAATGAACAGCTTTCAAGAATAGAAAAAGGGCTTTATTGTATCCGTAATTTCAGAAATCCTTATGTTATTGCCAATAATTTACTCAACGAAAGTGTGATTGCTTATTGGTCAGCACTGAATTTACATCAACTTACCGAGCAAATACCAAATGTAGTGTATTCACAATCTGCTCTTCAAAAAAGAGACACAAAAGTTTTTAATGTCCGGTATAAGTTTGTAACAGTCAAGAGTCCAAAAATAAACGGTATTTTCCAAATGGGTTATGGCAATGAAACATTCAAAATTACAGATATTGAAAAAACGGTGCTGGACTGCTTCGATTTACCTCAATACTCAGGTGGTTACGAGGAACTGATACGTGCATTTTATCAGGCAAAAATAAATAATTCAAAGTTATTGAATTACGGCAAGCAAATGGAGAATTTAGCTGTATTAAAGCGAATTGGATTTTTGTCAGAATTATTCAATATGAATCAATTATCCAGTTTTCGTTCAGAAGTTTTAAAGATGATCAATAACCGATATACCAAGTTAGATCCGATGGGAGATAACACCGGAGAATTCAATGCCAAATGGAAAATAAGGGTAAACATTCCACAAGAAAACCTACTATCAATCATCAATAAAATGTACTAATGATTTTACAAAACGAAATATTAAAAAAAGCAGAAGCAGCTGGTGTTCCACCCGATACGATAGATAAAAACTGGGTATTAGGACATTTTCTGGCAGAACTTTATAAAACCACATGGGCAAAAGAATACTTAATTTTTAAAGGAGGAACATGTCTTAAAAAATGCTATTTCGATGATTATAGATTTTCGGAGGATTTGGACTTTACATTGATTAATCCAGACTTTGTGGTTACAAACAAATTACTGCAATCGATATGTGATGAGATTACAAAAAATATAGGGATTCAGTTCTCAAAAGTAAAGATGGATCCAATACGTTGGGAAAACAAACAAGTCGGATATACAACACATATTCGTTTTTGGGGAGCTAATCACAAGAAAAATCAAGAACCACCAACTTCGGACAGATGGCTAACATCTATTAAAATTGAAATAGTGAGTTACGAACTAATGGTAAACCCACCTTTGGACAGACCTTTGTTTAGTGGGTATTCTGATGCAGCCATTTTTGAAAACACCTTGATACCTTGTTATTCAATTTTGGAAGTTGTGTCCGAAAAATTTAGGGCATTATTACAAAGAAGTTACCCAGCACCTCGTGATTATTACGATTTGTGGTATTTGTTGCAACAAAAGGAACTCATAAATTGGGAAGAGATAATTTCAACTTTCAAGCAAAAAGCAAAATATAAAAATGTTGACTTTAAAGATTACAATGATTTCTTTGAACCGGAACAAATTCGAAAGGTAAAGCAAGCATGGAACAATAGTTTAAAAAGTCATTTAAATGAAGATGCACTTCCCGATGTTGATAAAACCATAGATGAACTACAAGAAATATGTAAAACCATTTCTTGGAAAAATGAATAAAACAATAACTAAGTGGTCAGACTTTGACTAATCACTTAGTTATATCCAATTATCTTATTTCGTTGGAAAACAATATTGAGAAACTTTCAAATCGTAACTAATTGATTTTCTGCTAATATCTTATTTCATTGCAAAATCACGGTTACTTATTCGAGATAGAAATTCCTTAAATACCAAACATGGTTGAAAGCGATCAGGCTTCGCCTGTAAGATAATTACGGTCAGCTCCGCAAGGCAGATCTCGTTCGAGCGAGTGCAGAGCCAAACTCGTTGAGCTATGCCGAGTGAAGTCGAGATTCTAGTAAGAAATCACCAGCCGCCAAAAATCCCCACCATTCGTGCCTCATGGTTTGCACGGTCTTTTTGTCGGCTTCCGCACAATCAACGCTTCGTTGCTTTTTTCTGTCATGTTTTTTGCAATCAACCCACAATTTGGCACATTGTTTTTTCTCGTTCCTCAAAAAAATCAATAAGCAAATCCACCCACAAGAAGCAAAAAAACACGCCAGAAAAAAACAACTCAAAGCTATTATACATAACATGTAGTTATGGTCATTCCCTTGGCGAATAGCCAAATGAATAGGGAAGCCCATAACCTAATTATGTATAATAGCCGCACAAAATCAACGCTTTGCCCCGCTACGATCCCCGAAGAATAAGCGCCTAAAGGCAGAGCGGTAAGAATTAAACACCTAATCGGTGAGTTGTTTAGGCGTACCGCCAAAATATAAGACCTCAAGAGCCCCACCACCCAATTTTGTGCAGTAAAAGAAAAATATATCGAGTTTTATTTCCTTATGCTTGCGGTAGGTTCATTCACTTCTCTCATTCCGTTCAGGGGGAAGCTGTTCGTACCTCTCAGCTGCCACCCTTCACTTCATTACGTTCGTTTCATTTCACCCACCTCAGCACCGCACAGCATAAGTGGTTCGGTCTCTCCATTGCCACAAATCCACGCAGTCATTACATTTCGCTCAACGGTTGCTTATCCACCCACGTTGAAAACCTTGCAAACTTTGCAAGATTTGCAACCTTCCACCCACAAAAGCAACTAGTCGAGCTCAATTCCATTCCTCCACGCCTTGTGTCATTCCGTTCCCTCGCCACCCATGCTAAAAGAGCCACGCTAACCAATGGTATATTTTCTTTCACTGCGACGAGTTAGCCCCATTAAGAATAATCGCCAAATAGGCAGTAAGGCAAGAACCATACAAGCAAAGCTGGAGTTTAAAGCCGTTCCGGCAATATCGCCGATAAATGATATTGATAACCAAATAGCTTATCAAAACCATTTCTCAAATAGGCAGAGCGGAACACATATCTTATTTTTATTTT
>JBBSCW010000130.1:0-8710 GCA_038249855.1 Bacteroidales bacterium | reverse complement strand
TTAAATTATATAATTTTGTAATGTCATTCAATCACATTTTATTTACCTTTAAATTCAGTCACCATGAAAAATTCGTTTTATAAAAAACCAACCATCATAATAGTTGATGATCATTTGATTTTCAGACAAAGTCTGGCTTCATTAATATCCGTCGAAAATATTGGAAAAGTCATAGGTGAAGCAAGTGATGGAGAAGAGTTTTTAAGTCTTCTGAAATTTTCAGTCCCTGATTTGGTCCTTATGGATATTGATATGCCAAAGATGAATGGTATGGAAGCAACACAGAAGGCTCTTGAACTAAATCCAACTCTGAAAATAATTGCATTTACAATGTTTGGTGATGAGGAGTATTACAACAAAATGATAGAATTAGGTGTCAAAGGGTTTTTGTTAAAATCCAGCGGTATCAACGAAGTAGAAGACGCTATTGATGCAATTATAAAAGGTAAAACCTACTTTTCTAAATCATTACCAAAGAGTACAATTATCAAAATGAACCTTACTATTCCGCAAGATAAGGGCAAAAAATCGAATTCACCAATCCCTTGGTGGTAATAAATATTTTTTTAATAAGGCTTATTAAAATAGAAAAATCTCCTTTCAAATTGTAATTTGAAAGGAGATTTTTTTGTGGAGATTTATAAAGATATATCTGATTCAATATTCCCGAAATAAAGAGAGTTTGCTAGATTCTCAATAATATACAGGGATAAGTGCTTGAAATTCATTTACATATTCAATTTAATCTAAGGACTAACCACCTTTCTAGTTAAAATTGATGATTTAGTAGAGGACAAGCGAGTTCCTTAGTACTTGAAACATATCTCATCAAGCGGTAAGGAAACCGCTTTTCCCTTTTTTCTTTATTTTTTCTTGATAATGCAATTGTATAAACTAATTTTGATATCACACTTAGGGAGTGGAATTTCCAGGAAACTCTAAAGATTAATTGCAACTTTCACAGTTGTTCCTTTTCCCAATTTACTGCTAATACTAAGTTCGCCATCTAGTAAAAATATCCTTTCTTTCATGCCGATAAGTCCATAAGAGTCCGAACGCATTTTAGCTGATGAATCGAAACCTACACCATTGTCAATTACTTCAAGCGTCAGTTTGTTCGCTTCTTTTATTATATTTACTTTCACTTGCGATGCTTTAGCATGTTTTGCAACATTGCTCATTGCTTCCTGTATGATTCTATACAAAGCAACCCCTTGTTGAGGGTTAAGGTCAATATCCGTAGAATTATTTGTTAATATACATTCCACTTTATGCCTTTCTTCATAACCTTTCAGGTATTGTTTTATGGCTTCAATAAAGCCAAGCATATCAAGAACCTCAGGTCGAAGGTTGGTCATTATTCTTCTTGTGGTTTTTATGGTAGTATCCACTAATTGCAATAATTTTTCAAATTCAGTCATTAATTTCTCAGGTTCAATTTCAACTTTCGATTTTTTGATAGATAGCTTCATCATACCCACGTCAATCTTCATTGCTACTAAGATTTGTCCTAAATCGTCGTGTATTTCGCGGGCAAGTAAAATGCGCTCTTCTTCGCGGATATTCTGCAAGTGAGCGGCGAAATTCTTTAGCTGGTCTTGTGATTCCTTAAGCGCTTTTTCTGATTTTTTTCGCTCTGTGATATCCATATTGAATCCAGCTATTCCAATAATTTTAGTTAGATTTTTAATCGGAAAAACAATCTGTTGGAATGGAATAAGTTCTCCATGAACCATAGATTCATATTCTTCATCAAGAATTTCGCCATCAAAAACTCGCTTATTATTGCTCTCCCAAAGTTGCAGGATTTCTTCGTCTATTTGCCTTTCGGAGCGAGGAGTTGTGCCTATTATTGAACCAAAATGGTCGGTTAGTTTTTTGTTTTCCAAAATTCCAATACTATCTGTGTCACGTGCCCAGATTTCAAATGGTGAGTTTTCGATAAATGTACGCAGCAAAGTTTCGCTTTTTTGCAGCGCATCTTCCGCATTTTTTCTATCGCTTATGTCATGGAAACATAATAGGACGTTTCTCTGATTTTTATGTTGAATGATTGCAGTTGATCCAATCAGATTTCTTTCAGAAATTCCTTTATCGCTTTTATAACGAAATGTGTAGTCAATGTTTTGAAATCCTTTTCCTGTTTTAAAGGTTTGGGCTATAGAAGTTCTGAGGTTGCAATCCTTACATTTGGATCCGTAACCACATCCTAATTTGTCATTGGATGCATTTATACACCCTATTACTGCACCAATTCTGGGTTCAACAATAATTTCGTCAGCTAGATTTGCCACGTTGGTAAATGCCTTATTCGAAAACAAAATTCTACGTTCATTATCAATCAGTGCCATCATTACTGGTGCATTGTCGTAGATTGTTTGCAGTTCTTGCTGACTGCTTTCCAAAGCTTTTTCTGAAATTCTCCTAGCAGTAATATTACGTATTATTCCACCAACTCCTTTTTTATTGTTGGGCAATTGCATGGGGAATTTTATCGTTTCGTAAATCTTTTCCCCCAGAGTTTCTTCAATTACAAAAGGTTCTTTGGCCTTTAATGCTTTTCTATCCGAAGAAATACAAGGGTATATCATGTCTTTCGTCGCCAACTGCTCATCTGTTTTATTTAGAATTTCTTCTTTCGTTTTCCCAAAGAATTCTGCCAATGCATTATTTACAACCAAGTAACGAAATTGTTCGTCTTTTATAAAAATTATATCTACGTTGTTGTTGATAAAAGTTTCGTAGCGGTTTTCACTTTCAATTAATGCTTCTTGTACTCGTTTTTTCTCCGTAATATCGCGTGCAACAAATACCAGTTTCGATATCATTCCGTTTGCATCCTTAATTGTTCCGCCGTTTACTTCTATTTCAATAATACTGTTGTCGCTGCGCAAAGATTTATACTCATTAGGTCCAGTATTATTACTTTTCAACATTTCGGAAAAATCGTATTGCATTGTCTTAATTTCCGTTTTGTCAATAAAACTGGCAATGTTTCTACCAATTATCTGTCCCTCATTGTCGTATCTAAACCTACGTAAACTTGATGAAGAAATCATTTCAATATTCCCTGCGGTATCAGTGATGATAATATTATCTGGTGAAGCTTCGATAATGGCTTTATAAAGGGCTTCACTTTCACGCAAAGCATTTTCGGCATTTTTCCGGGTTTCAATTTCGGTACGCAAGTCTTCCATTAAATTCAGCGTGGCAAAATGAGTTTGGTTTAATTCTGCCATTTGTTCGGTTACCAAATCTTCAAGACGCTGTTGCTCCGATTTCTTTTCTTGATTTGCACTGTTAATTTTCACCATGGCTCTAATTTGAGCCACTAACTCGCTTTCGTCAATAGGCTTAGCAAGAAATGCATCGCCTCCTGCTTCCAAACCACGGATCCGACTTTCTTTATCTCCTTTGAGTGCTGTTACGAATACAATAGGAATGTCAGAAATTAGAGGGTTTGATTTTATTGCACGACAGACTTCAAAACCATCCATTCCTGGCATCACAATATCAAGCAGTATGACATCGGGTTGTTCAGCAATAGCTAATTCCAATCCTTCTTTGCCACTCAATGCTAATGATATTTTTGCATCTGGAAATGCTTCGGACGTTAAAGCCTGAAGGGTAATCAGATTATCGTAATTATCATCAATAGCGAGTATATTTATTACTTTGTTTTTCATTATAAGACTTCTGTTTTAAAAAATAGGTTTTTCCTTATGCTATTTTTTTTTATTTATTTATGCACCGTAAAGTACCCTGTTAATTGTTCCAAAAAATTCATTTTCGTCAATAGGCTTCGATATATAAGCATCAAAACCAAATGCCAGTATCGTTTCCCTGTCCGAAGTCATAGCACTTGCAGTAAGTGCAATAATGGGAATATGAGCCAACTCTCCATTCATACGGATGGTTTTCAATGCCTCAATTCCATCTATTCCAGGCAGAGCAATGTCCATGAGTATTAAATCCGGTTTATATTTATTTGCTAATTCTATAGCTTCCGTACCATCTGTTGCCTCGTAAATAATGTATATATCTTCAAGTATTGCTCTTACTGTGAGCATATTGTCAGAGTTATCTTCAACAACAAGAATATTCAACTTTTCTTTCGTTTTCTTATGCTTTTTTTGTACAATATTTAACTCTTCATTTGTTCCCGTTTTATACAAATCATTTATAGCTCTTAATAATTCTTCGCGATTTATATCTCCTTTTTGTATCAGTTGATGCACATTATTCTTGGTCAGAAAATTCAAGTCCTCTTTTGTTATATGCTTGGCTGTAAGTATCAATACAGGTATTTGAGCTGTGGTTTCAGCATTCCGTATAGTTTGTAATACATTGAATCCATCTATGCCAGGCATCATTAGGTCTAGTATAATGGCATCGGGTATGGTTTGCGAAATTGTATCCAATGCTTCTTTACCGTTTTGTGCCGTTAGTATTTCGTAGCCACTCTCTTGCAGAAAATCCTTCATTTGAATTATTGCAGGTTCACTATCATCTACTAATAATATGGTTTTCTGTTTATCACCGTACAGTTTTTTTAATGTTGTGGGTTTGCTCAAGGGTTTGTAAACAGGTTTTTCGATGACACGCTTATCTTCGGAATAGTTTATAGGGAGTGTGAGTGTAAAAACCGAACCTTGGTCGATAGAACTTTGTACCTTAACGGTTCCACCTAAAAGATTTGCGTATTTTTTTGCAATAGCAAGTCCTAAACCTGTGCCACCATACCTGCGGGAGGTACTGCTATCGGCCTGACGGAACTCATCAAAAATCTTTTCTAAATTTTCAGCTGATATTCCAATTCCGGTATCAATTACTTTAATTTCAAATTCATCCTTTTCCTCAATGATTTCAATCTCCACTTTACCCTTTTCGGTAAATTTAATGGCATTGGCGATTAGGTTTTGCAATATATGGCGGCATTTATTGTAATCGGAATTGATATAAACTTTATGTCTGTTGTTCTTTTGTATTAGCTCTATCTTCTTTTGATCGGCTTGCGGACGAATCATCTCAAGTACTTCTTCTAGCAAATTTTCAGTACTAAAGTTGGTTATTTCTACTTCCTCTTTGCCTGCTTCTATGCGCGAAATGTCCAGAATATCATTGATAAGTGTAAGTAAATGCTTTCCGTTGCGTTCTATAACCTCTATGTAGTTGGATTCTTCGGCAGGTATTTTGGATTTAAGTCTTCGGTTTAATACTCCCGACAAGGCTATGACTGAATTCAGTGGAGTACGTAATTCGTGACTCATATTCGAAAGAAAATGTGTTTTGAGCTTATTGGCTTCCTCCAAAATATTTTTTTGCTTTTCCAATTCTCTGTTCTGTTCTCTGAGTTCTATTCCCTGAGCATCAAGTTCCACTTTTTGTGCTGATAGTTCGTTGTTTTGAATCTCCATTTTATTGGAAAATTTACGAATTTTTCTATAACTGAGTATCCCTTCTACCCGTGCTGAAAGAATATTGTATAGACTGTCAATCAATCTGTTAGCCTCATCGCTGTATTTCCGAACACTGGCTAATGAAATAATAGCAATCACTTCGTTGCTTACGACTATTGGAATTGTAACAATTTCACGGGGAATAAATTTTCCGGATACAGTCTGATAGACAAATGATGTATCGATAGGGATATTCTTAACATGCTGAATTTGATGTGAATTAAGCGCAGGTCCAAATTCCCCTTCGAAACTATAAGCATCAAAGGACATTTTAATAAACTCAGAAGTAAGCCCAATAGATTCGTAATGATTAAAACTTTTTTTGTCGTCTGTAAGTATAAAAACAGCAGCCATTTGAGAGTTGCTGAGCTCAGCTAATTTTGGCAACATTTCGCGGAAAAATGAATGAGCGTTATCATTAGCCATCATCGAGTCGACCAAAATATTGGTTTTTTCATTCAATTCATAATTTCCCCGAATCGATTCAATCATAGCATTGAATGCCTCTGAGAGAACACCAAATTCATTTTTGTTGTTTATCTTGCTGCTTACATTGTGATTACCTCCCTGAAATTTTTCGATTACTTTAATGAAATGCTTAATCGGATTGCGTATGCTATTAATTATAAGCCATCCAATGACTAAAATAGATAATAGTATAAGAAATGTAAAAAGATAAAGTTGAATGGTTAATTTTTCGTGAAGTTTCGTTGAATTTTCATATAGACTTATCGCTTTTTGTGAGGCAAAGTTATCAAGAATTTTAATTTTTGCGAGCATATCTGCTCTTAATATACCCACATCTCCATCGGGCAAAACACTTTCTTTTGCTGTATCAATATCACCGTTCAGAATTCTATCGGTATTGTCTTTACGAACAGTTTCCCACTTAACAAAGGCGTTATAGGCATTTGTAAACTCTGCTTTATCACCAAGGTATTTCTCTTGGATGATTTCAAATTGTTTTATTACATCGGCGGCGGCATTATCAATTGCATCAACTTCTATCCTTTGTTGCTTAGCAGATGTATAAATCATCAAATTACGGGTTGATAAGCGCATTTGATAAATATCTTTTTCCAAAGTACCAATGGCTCGTTGTACTTGAAATGGGTGATTATACATTGTTTCGGTTTGAGAGTTAATCAGATTGGAATGTATGTATGATATGACACTGAGTGCAACCACAAATAAAAACATGGATCCAAAACCGATAAAAAGTTGAGCGCTGATTTTTAGATTTTTTAAAAACATCATATTTTGATTTTGTATTGTTTAATAGCTTATTCTGTTGTAAAAATTGCCGATGGAGGAATTATTTCTTTAAATTTGTATTGAAGCAAAATTTCTCTTTCAGTTTCGCTAGTGATTAAATATCCATTAGGCGATAAAGATTTCTTTAATTTAAGAATTATTTTTTTACGAATTGCGGGCGAATAATAAAACAGTAGATTTGAACACATAATAATATCGAAACTTCCGAAAATACTTGTTGGCGGACAAGTATATTTATTGTCTAATAAATCGAAGCTGGAATATTCAATACAATTTTTTAATTCATCCTTGATTTTATAATTGTCGTTTTGTTGTATAAACCACTTATTCAGTCGATTAATCGTCAATAATTTTAAATCGCTGAGCTTATAAACTCCCTCCTGAGCAATCTTTATCTGTTCGGCATTTTGGTCAGTAGCAAATATACGGAAATTATAGTGGTCGTTGTTACTGGTTTCTCTTAATAGCATGGCCAAACTGTAAGATTCCTGTCCGCTGGCACAGGCAGCCGACCAAATCCTAATTTCCTGAGAACTATTCTTTTTCAATTTATGAATTAAAGCTGGCAATACAATCCGCTCCAACACCGAAAAAGTAAACGAATTTCGGAAGAACTCAGTGTAACATACTGAAAATGAATTTTTTAATTCCGTTTTTTCATTATTCGATTCTGCTAAAAAGCTCTGATATTCATCCTTACTTTTACAATTTTTTTCCAGCATTCTATTTAATATTGTTCTATCGAGAAACGATGCATCAAAGGGTGATACATCTATCTGATGATATTCCAGCAAGTAATCGATAATTTGATGGTTCGGATCTGTCATTTAAATTTTTGTCATGTTCTAAAAACGTTTAAGAATTGTGCTATCTGTAATCAAAAACGCTAATTGATATTTCTTTTTGAAATAACCCCTCGTAAAGTGTCTTAGATTATTTGAGCTTCGACCTGAGCTCAGTCGGACTGGGTTTTGGGGTCTTTAATCCCTTATTTTTTCCCCACGATAACATATTTCTCTTTTTCTCCTAATTTTCTATACAATTCGTTTATTTCCTTTTTTAGTTCTATCATAACCAGTTCACGCCCCACCGTGAGTTTATGAAAACGCGTCATTTCATCAATTTTTTGTCTAATTTCCTTTTCGGCATTTATACGCTCTGTTATATCACGAATTGATAATACACGTCCTACTATATCATCGCCAATATGTTGCGGTAGCGTAACCCGCTCAAAAGTTCTTCCATCTTTTAATGAAATAATATCCCTACTCCCTTTTTTAGGTTGGTCAAATATTTCCTTGGTTCTGCTCATATACTCTTCAGGATTTATTATTAGTTCGGAGATATAATTGAGAAATATCATTCTTTGCTTATGTTCCAACATTTCTTTAGGGATGCCCCATAACTCTACGAATCTTGAATTGAAAAGTGTAATGCTATCCTGATTATCAACCACCCAAATACCATCAGCTGTCGATTCCAAGGTGGCATTCAGCAAAGAAAAAGAAGTTTTCAGGTCATCCTCCGCTTTCTTTCTTAATGTTATATCGTTGATAATTACATGTCGGGCATTTGCACCAAAAGTAGGAGTTGCTACTGCAGTAGTTTCTACATATATTATTTCGCCATTCTTTTTTATGTGTTTTATAATACCATCGGTATTTATAGCTTTTCTGGTTATTTCTATTTCTTTAAGTATTTCCGGAACATCCTCCTTCAAATGTAAATCAATAATCCTCATCGAGTGAAATTCATTGCGCGAATATCCATAGTGATTGATGGCCGATTGATTCACCTCTAATATTTTAAGTGTTTCAAGATTGTAAATGAACATCGGTTGAGGGTTGTCAGCAAATAGAACACGGTATTTTTTTTCGCTTTCTTTTAGGCTCTTTTCAGCTCGAAAACGCTCTACAAACAGACCCACCTGATTTGCATACAATTCTGCAATCTCAGAATTTTGGAGTGTTTTTCCA
>JBBSCW010000129.1:0-8755 GCA_038249855.1 Bacteroidales bacterium | reverse complement strand
TATTTTATGTGAATCGTGAAATGATCGATTTTGATTTTATCAAAAACTACCAAGATTTAGATGCGCTATTTAAACTCTATAAAGAAAAGCTAAAGCCAACGGGAAGAGTTTTTTTATTTATAGATGAAATACAAAACATTGATGGTTGGGAAACCTTAGTAAATTCATACTCACAGGATTATACAGCCGATTATGAGCTGTATATAAGTGGTTCCAATTCAAAAATGCTTTCAGGCGAATTGGCTACTTTGCTTTCGGGCCGGTATGTTAGTTTCGAGATATTTCCTTTGTCTTATTCCGAATTTTTGGGAATATCAGATCAAACAAGAGGAAAAGATAGTTATTTGGATTTTTTGCAAACTGGTGGCTTGCCCGAATTATTCCAGTTGATGCAGGAAGACGTAAAACGAAATTATGTTTCGGCCCTAAAAGATACAGTGCTTTTAAGGGATATTATTCAGCGACAAGCCATTAAAGATGTACAGTTGCTCGATGATATTTTTGTTTTTCTGGTTAATAATGCATCAAACCTTATTTCGATAAAAAATATTGTTAATTATTTTAAATCGAACAATCGAAAAACGAGTTACGAAACTGTTGCAGCTTATATTGGATATATTGAGGATGCTTTTCTGATACACAAAACGGAACGCTTCAATATAAAAGGAAAGGAAACAGTAGGAGGTGTTGCAAAGTATTATATTAACGATCTGTCGTTTTACAACTATTTGTATCGGGGTTTTGCCTACGGTTTTGGTTATTTATTAGAAAACTTATTGTATTTAGAACTACGAAAAGCCGACTATCAGGTGTATGTAGGAACAATAAAAGGGCGCGAAGTAGATTTTGTAGCGACCAAAGGAAATCGTACAATTTATGTCCAAAGTAGCTATTTACTGTTCGATAAGGAAACCATTGAACGCGAATATGCTTCGTTGGAGCAGATAAACGACAATTACGAGAAAATTGTAGTTTCGATTGACGATATCAGTTTGCCATCGAAAGACGGAATAAAACATATTTTGGCATGGAATTTTGCTGATTTTTTAATTTAAAGTGTTGATAATAAATGAAAATTCATTATATGAGAGTGTTATTTCTTGTGTTTTTGGTTTTGCTTTCAGCAAATGCCGTGGCACAAAAAGCAACAAATGAAAAGCGCGAAGCCTTTAGCATTCGTGTAACTGTGGTCGATAGCTTATCAAAAGAAACCATCATTGGTGCAGCTTTGCAAATGAAAAGTTTGGGAATTTATGCCGTTTCGGATGCAAATGGTGTGGCTACTTTTGTAAATGTACCAAAAGGTCAAACAATTATTGACATTTCGTGCTTAGGATATGAAGCCATAAAGCGAAATGTAAATGTAAATACCAGCTTTAATTTTTCTGTAAAATTGATTGAAACGTCCTTGCAACTGAAAGAAGTGAACGTGGTAGCCAAAAATAGTGCAGCAGGTGAAGCTACTTCGTCAAAAATTAGCTCACAGGCTATAGAACACTTGCAAGCCACGAATTTGGGAGATTTAATGCAAATGTTACCCGGACAATTAATACAAACAAGTGATTTAACTTCTGCAAAACAGATCAATTTCAGAACTGCAAGTAAAACCAACGATGCGAACAATTCTTTTGGTGCTTCCATCATTGTAGATGGAGTTCCCCAATCGAATAATGCAAGCTTATCTGATAAAATAGGTTCTTCTACTGCAGGTAACGGTATAGATTTAAGGCAAATAGGAACTGACAATATTGAATCAGTTGAAGTAATTAGAGGTATTCCTTCTGCCGAATATGGCGATTTGACTTCTGGTGCAGTTATCGTGAAATCTAAATCAGGAAGAACTCCTTACGAGGTAAGAACCAAGGTGAATCCAACCACAATTAATTCCTCCTTTGGGAAAGGTTGGTCGTTAGGTGACAAAAATGGATTCCTGAATGCAAGTTTTGATTATGCGCAAGCTTGGGGCGACCCGCGTACAAAAAAGCGTTCTTTCGATAGAGTTTCAGGGTCGGTAATTTATGCCAATACACTTTTCAAAAAACTACGGACAAAAACAAAAGTAAGTATCAATAGTCTGATAGACTGGTCAGGTCAAGATCCCGATGAAATAGCCAATGGGAAATTTACATCACAAAATGATTTTAAGGTTCAACTTAATCATGATGGAAAAATTGCTTTAAATTTACCATTGGCTCGTACTGTTTCATACGTGCTAGGTTTTTCATCTTCGAAACGTGAGTCTAAAAACTCTACTTTTGTTAACAGTATTGGAATTATACCTATTATTTCAGCCACTGAAACAGGATATTATGATGTACCCTTTCAATATTCATCTTATTTTGCTTCAGGTGGAGCCATAAGTACCCCACAAAGTTATTATTTTAAAGTGGCTAATACTTTTGGTGCTCATATCAAATCATTTACGCACCAGTTTAACATGGGTTTGGAATACCGTTATGAAGTGAACAATGCGCAGGGATTTTACAACGAAAATGATTTGTTACCACTTCGCCCCAACAGCGATGGTCGTCCACGCCCCTATTACGATATTCCTGCTTTGAATCAACTCTCGGGGTATTTCGAAGATAACATGGCTTGGAAACTATTGGGGATGAAATTCAAAGTTCAGGCCGGATTGCGTTACACACATTTACAACCTGGCATGGAAGAACAGGTCTGGTCTTTATCGCCTCGTATCAACGCTTCAATTGAGATTTTAAAATGGTTAGATTTACGGCTTGGTTACGGACAGAATGCGAAAACGCCAGGCTTGGTTCATTTATATCCTGAAAAAAAATATACTGACAAATTATCTGCGAATAATTCTGGAGCTGTAAATCCCAATGAAAGATTGCTACTCTACCATACTTATGTTTATGATGTAAAGCGGACAAAAGACCTTAAAAATTCAACCAATACAAAATACGAAATCGGAGTTGATATTAAATTATCAGATACTCGTAAAATAACGCTCGTAGGTTATTGGGACAATACGCACAATGGTTTTGGTTCGCTTGGCAAACAATTTTTATATTTGTCAAACACATACAAAATGGGCCAAGGAATGGTTAATAATACCGGTTCAAAACCCACTATTCTTTGGGATAAACCTTCAAGAGTGGACACCATGTGGATATCAACTGGTGAATATAAAAACACACAATGGGCGTTGAACAAAGGTATTGAGTTTGATATGGATTTAGGACGCTTAGAATCGTGGAATACAAGTTTCTATCTTTCAGGTGCATATATGGAAACCAGTTCAAAAACAACTTCCAATATCATTTCAAATCCAAAAAACATAAGCAATGTACTGTACCCCGAAACTAATACAACACCTTTTAAGTATGTTTATCCAGGTGGTCAGGTAGTGGATGTGGATCGAAGATTTAGTAGCCAATTTCGTGCGGTGGTCAATATCCCTGCTTTGAGAATGGTACTTTCATCTTCATTACAAATTATTTGGTTTACATATCGGGCAAGTACAAATCAACGCTTGTTACCGATAGCTTACCTACTGCCTAATATGAGTGCTAGTGGGGTTGATTCTTACCCTATCACCAAGGAAATGTTCGATGACCCAAACTACAAAATTAAAGGTTTATTATTGAAAGATGCAATTCTTACCGGCTCTGATAAACCGCCTGTATCACAGCCTCCATTATCAATGATGAGTACACGTTTAACGAAAGATATTTCGAAAGTTGCGGGATTTTCTTTCTTTGTAAATAACACCTTGTTTCACCAACCTTGGCAACATAGTTCAACTTCGACAACGTTGACAGAACGCAATCAGGGAAGTTTTTCATTCGGGATGGAATTGTATTTTAAATTGTAAACAGGAAAAAAAATGAAACAATTTTCAACAAAAATATCAATATTTATAATTTATTTATTGGGGATATTCTCTATAGTTTCTTGTATAGATGAAACCGCAGAAAAGCCAGTTAATGAATTTATTGTCCAAGTAAATATGCCTTCAGGATTCAATAAATCAGTCTTTTATGCAAACCAATCGGTTATTCTGAAAAGTCAAAGAACACAATATATGGTTCTTTCCGATTCAAATGGTAAAGCTGTTTTCAATAATATAATTCCAGATATTTACAGTATTTCTACCACTTGGGAAATCGAAGGTGAAGATTATATTGAAATGGCTGATACAGTGGTTGAGAATAAAAATATTGTATTATCAGGTAGTGTAAGTAAAGAACAAATATTTACTGAAAGAGCAATTGTTTTATCACTTTCGAAATCCACTAAGCAAAGTTTAATAATCAGTAAAATTTATGCTTCGGGAACTAAAGACAATAACAACAAAAACTACATTTCTGACAAATACATAGAGATTTTTAATAATTCTGATGAAATTCAAATATTAGATACAACTATCTATATTGGTCTTGTCGAGTCCGAATCGGTGATTGCATTTCCAGCCGCCACAAATCCAGGTTTTGTTTATGCACGTCAGGTATTTCGTTTTCCTGCAAGCGAATCAGGACATTCTATTTTGCCGGGTAAAAGTATAGTCATTGCCAATAGTGCCATAGATCACACCCAATTTTCGCCCAACTCGGTCAATTTATTAAATGCCGATTATGAAGCCAAAAGCACAACTTACTCCAACAATTCGAGTGTAAAGGAATTGGATTTAATCTACACAGCTTATGCTTCGTTGGTATATCTGAATTTAGTAAACGGCGGTGATAATGGCTTGTTTTTGTTTAAGTCGACCGAAAATGTTAAGGATTTTCCGATATTTTATATTCCCGGAAAACAAAACGGAAATCGGTACATGCAAATTCCAATTAATTTAGTTTTTGATGGAGTTGAAACGCTCAGAAACAAATCGACTACCGGACCGGATATTAATACGAAAAGGATTCAAAGTTTTGTTGATGCTGGTTATATGTTTATTACAGCCACTTCAGGTTACACACACGAAAGTATAGAACGACGCATAGATGTAAAAAAATCAACAGCCGAGAGATATTATCTTATTGATTCAAACAACAGTCTGAACGATTTTAGAACAGTTACCGACCCAACACCTCGAAAATATGACAAAGCCTTATTAATGGGAAATTAATATTTTCAAGATTTTTAAAACATTTTCAAAAACAACACTACTGAATATGCGAAAACATATTATTTTGATATTATCCCTTTTAGCTTTCACATTGATATTGAGGGCTCAATCGCCCTTGCAAATGGAAGAATACGAGCTGAATGTTTTACTACATTCTTGGACTCAAACGCAGAATGCGGCTGGTTTAGGATTATCGACCATAAAAGCGGAAGGAATTACTGAATTAGGATACAATCAGAATGCTGGAGATTATCATCGTGCACAAGAAGGAAATGCAAGAAACGGAATTGATTTCTACTCCGAACGGTTCGACCAAATAGGCAAAAACTTAGTTTCGTGGGGAAGCTTTAATTTTAAAATGGACAGAGAGAAAAACCGTAAATGGTCGGATGTGATGAATACATACAATAACAATCCTTATATTTTTGGAAGTAATGTAGCGGGAGATTATGATCGTCAATTATTTGATTTTCATGCGAAAGTAGGGACTCGATTACCAGGAAAATTTAATTTTGGACTGGGAATTGATTATAAAGTTGCTGATTTTTCTCGTTTACGCGATCCACGTTCAAGAATCTTTTTTGCAGATTATGCAGCAATCCCTGGAATTACTTTCAAACTAAACGAGAAAAATGTCATTGGATTGAATCTTTCGGTACGTTATCAGAAAGAACAATTGCCTAATATAACAACTGTTCAAGATGATCCTAATCTAAAATACTACAGCTTTTTCGGTATGGAAAATGCCGATGGAATAATTGCTGGATATAATAGTTTTGAAAGACAATTTGTAAGTAATTTTTATGGATTTGATGTTCAATATGCTTATAAAAATGATAGAATTAAATTTTTATTGAATGCTGGTACTTTTATCCAAAATCAGGATATTTTTGAGAACTTAAAGCAAAGTCCAGGTTCGTTTCATTCAATCAATTTCAAAGGAAATGCAGTATTAAATATACTATTGAATAGATTATTACTGAATACTTCTTTGGTTGGAAATTTAAAGAAAGGTGCAGCCGACGAGAATTTGCAGGAATTAATTACAGTTCGTGATACAGCAACCGGAATAGCATCTCAACAATGGGTAACCTTGCATACTTATAAAAACAGGTTCATCAATAATACAAGCGATGCACAATTCGATTTGAATATACGTAATATAAATACTGAGAAAAATGATTTTAGCTGGATAGCCGGTGTCAATGCTGGAATAATGAGTTTTCAGAACCGTTATAATCTGCCTTTATCCGAAATGAATATCCACAGAGGCAATGCTGGAATTTATGGACATTATCGGATTTTGAATATGAAAAACCACAGAATTACGCTCGATGCAGCTATAAATTACGAATTTGGATTTGATAATTTGCTGACATTAGGAGAAAACTCATTAGTCTTACCTACTCAAGGTGCAAGTACATTTGTAGAGGGAACTTACGAAGTAGCTACGAAAGTGATTTTGCCTGATTTTAATTTCTACAATTCATCAGCAACTAAATATAATTTGGAAACAAAATACAGTTTTCCATTACATTTTAAAAAGTTGAATATGATTGGTTACACAAAAGTTTTCTACGAACAAACCCGATCCACTAGCATTGGCAATTGGACAAGTACTGGTGTATCAATCGGTATTATTCCCTGAAAAAATAAGACATTAATTATCTCAAAATGAAAAAAACTTCAATTATAATTCTGATTTTCTGCACTTTAATCTTAACTGCACAAAACAGAAGATCAGTCGGGAAACATACTGGAACCGAAAACGCAAAGAACGATTCAATAGCTACAGCAAGTGATTATAAAGAGTTTTCTAAAATTACTAACGGATCTATCTGTAAAAAAGGACTTTTCAATGGCTATATCGCAAAAAATGGAAATTACTATTTAGAAATTCCTGATTCACTGCTTGGACGTGATATGTTACTGGCGGCACGTGTTGTGAACATAAGCGATAACAGTAAAATATCAGCAGGGCAAATGCGTAGTAATCCTGTGTTGATTTCATTTTCGAAACGCGACAAATTAGTTTTCATGCATCAACCCACTGGAAATTCAATGGCCGATGCGAACGATCCTATCTCAGTTGCTTTGGCTCGGAATAATGTAACTCCTATTGCACAAACCTTTGACATGGCTTGCCGCAACGAACAAGATGATGCTTCGCTGGTGGATGTTACAAAGTTTTTTTCTGCGGAAGTGGATTTAGTTTTTCCAGCTGGAGCTGGCAACAGTGGACGACTGGATACAAAAGCCAGTCAGATTTTGGAATTGAAATCGTTTCCACAAAATGTTGAAATAAAATCGTTTTACAATTACGTTGGCGGAAAAACGCCTTTTTGCATCACTATAAATTATTCTTTTGTACTCTTGCCAAAAACGCCGATGAAAATTCGTTTTGCCGACGAGCGCATTGGTTATAGTTCGGAAAATAGACGAAAATACGAATCGGAAAAACCAGTTTTAAGTCAAAAATATATTGATAGATGGCGGATTGAACCCAATGCAAAAGACTTAGCAAAATACAAGAGAGGCGAATTGGTTGTTCCCCAAAAGCAAATCATTGTGTATGTGGATACAGTAATGCCCGATGTATGGCGAAAATATGTGCGTCAAGGAATTGAAGATTGGAATATAGGATTCAAGGAAATTGGTTTTAAAAATGTGATTGTTGCCAAAGATTTTCCACGTGGTAGAGATTTTGATTCGGAAGATATTCGCAATACTTGCTTTCGTTACATAACCTCCACTGATGCTAATGCTTCAGGACCACAATGGATTGACCCGCGTAGTGGCGAAATTATTCAAGCCGACATACTGTGGTGGCACAATGTGATTGATCTGTTGCAAACTTGGAAGTTCGTCCAAACAGCGGCCGTTGATCCCGAAGCACGTAAAAAAACACTTGATGAGAAAGTGTTTGGCGAAATGATTCGTTATGCCGTTGCGCACGAAACGGGACATATATTCGGTCTACAACACAATATGCGTGGTTCGTACGCTTACCCTACCGAATCCTTGCGTTCGCCTGAGTTTACAAAGAAATATGGAACCACAGCGAGTATTATGGATTATGCGCGTTTTAATTATGTGGCACAGCCCGGCGATGTTGAAAAAGGAGTGAGCCTCACTCCGCCCCTCATGGGGCCTTATGATATTTTTGCTATAAAATACGGGTATAAACCTATATATGAGGCGAAAACACCGGAAGAAGAAATTCCCGTGTTGAATCAATGGTATATTGAAAAAGGGAATAATCCTTTTTATATTTTCTCACCAGCTACAGTTTCGCCCGTTGCCCCCGATCCTTCTTCACAAACCGATGCACTTGGCGATGACCAACTTAAATCTTCGCAATACGGCATTTCGAACTTAAAAATTACTGCAAAAAATCTCGTCAAGTGGACCATTTCTACAGGAGATGATTTGGAACTTTTACAAAAACGTTTCGACGGAATTGCTAAGTTATACAACAAATTGGTAAATCTGACGATCGGATATTTGGGTGGCGTATATACCATCCCAATGACTTACGGACAATTTCCTGCAAAATATACGCCGGTAGAAAAATCGAAACAGAAAGAAACAATTCATTTTGCAATAGGTGAAATAAATAGTTGCGAATGGTTAGACATACCCGAAATAAATCAATTATTAGGCAGT
>JBBSCW010000128.1:0-8806 GCA_038249855.1 Bacteroidales bacterium | reverse complement strand
ATTGTCATAAGTATAAAATTTTCTATGTCAGCAATCTATTTTTCTTTAATTCCCCTTTAGGGGTTAGGGGCAGTCAAACACAAAACACTAAACGCAAAACACTAAACACTTAACAGTTTTTTGTCAAATTCATGTTTCTTTTCGATACAAAAGTTATATCTTTGTATTCGTTTGTTAGTGAAATCAAGCAGAACAATTAATATTGAGAAAAAATGAGAATTGCATTGATAGGTTATGGGAAGATGGGCAAAATAATTGAAAGAATTGCGCTTGAACGTGGGCACGAAATAGTTTCAATTATCGACATACAAAATCCAAACGATTTTACTTCCGATGCTTTTAAAAGTGCTCAGGTTGCTATCGAATTTTCTGCTCCACAAGTGGCTTTAGAAAATATTCGTAAGGCTTTTGCAGTTGGCGTTCCCGTGGTTTCGGGTACTACGGGTTGGGCTGAGGCATTACCTGAGTTGAAAAAGGAAATAGACAGTAAAGGATATACTTTGTTTTGGGCTTCGAATTATAGTTTGGGAGTTGGTATTTTTGCAGCTGTCAATAAGTATTTGGCCCGAATAATGAACCGCTTCGATAATTATAATGTAGAAATGACCGAAGTGCATCACACACAGAAGTTAGATGCACCAAGTGGTACAGCCATTACTTTGGCAGAAGGAATTTTAGAAAATTTGGATCGTAAAAATAGCTGGGTGAAAGAGGAGCAGACAAAGGCGAGTGAAATGGCTATCAAATCTATTCGACAAGGTCAAGTTCCAGGCATACATACTATTCGTTATGAGTCGGATGTGGACAGTATTGAAATAACGCACGATGCCAAAAGTAGAGATGGTTTTGCATTGGGAGCGGTTGTTGCCGCTGAGTTTACTGTTGGGAAAAAAGGTTTATTAAGTATGGACGACATGCTTCAATTTTAAGAAAAAAGAATTATATATTATCATTATAGTCATTGAATTATGAATATTAAACAACCAAAATCACGGTTTACCCAAGCCGTTAAACAATGGGTGAAAGTTACTATCTGGAGTCTAATATATATATTGTTCGTTATATGGGTGGGTAATTTTTGGTGGTTACTATTACTCCCATTTATTTTCGATTCATTTATTACTAAATTTATCCCTTGGACTTGGTGGAAAAAATCTAAGAATAAGACTTTATTGACTGTAATGGGTTGGGTCGATGCCATTGTTTTTGCATTGATCGCAGTGTATTTTATCAATACTTTTCTATTTCAAAATTATCAAATCCCAAGTTCTTCGCTCGAAAAAACCTTATTGGTAGGCGATTTCCTTTTTGTTAGTAAGGCTAGTTACGGCCCAAGAGTTCCTAATACGCCGCTTTCGTTCCCTTTGGTTCAACATACTTTCCCCTATATCAATACCAAATCGTTCTTTGAAAACCCGCAATGGGAATACAAACGTCTGAAAGGCTTTGATAACATTGAACGCAATGATATTGTAGTTTTTAATTTTCCGACTGGCGATACCGTGGCAGTTAAAAAGGAAAACCCCGATTATTACACGAGTTGCTATTTCGAAGGACTTTCGTCGCTTATGATGCAAGAACCCAATGCAACTCCAACTTTGGATGAATGTATGGCTGCCGGTAGAATAATTGTTCGTTCAAAAACGCAGGAATATGGTGATATTATTTATCGACCTGTCGATCGACGCGAGAATTATGTGAAACGATGCGTGGCCATTCCGGGAGATTGGATAAAAATAGTTGATAACCAAATGTATATTAATGGCGAGAAACAGGAGCGTATTGAAGGGTTGCAATACAATTATTATGTTCAAACTGATGGAACTCCGATTACGAAGGCAATGGATAAATTGAATATTAGTTTGGAGGATAGAATGTATATCGATAATGCACAATATGCCGCAGGTATAAAATCAATCGGTTTTGATCCTAATTATCCATTGTATCATTTGCCCCTTACTCAGCAAGCCTACCAAATGCTTAAAAGTACACCTGGTGTTATGAAAATCCAAATTGAAGCAGTACAGTCCGGCGATGTTTATCCTTTAGGGGCAGCTAAAAATTGGTCACGTGATAACTATGGACCGCTTTATGTACCTAAAAAAGGGGCGAAACTAGTGCTTAACAGTTATAATTTCCCATTCTACGAACGTTTAATTCGTGTTTATGAACATAATAAGCTAGAAGTAAAGGATGGGAAATTCTTTCTAAATGGAAATGAAATTACTTCCTATCGTTTTAAAATGGATTATTATTGGATGATGGGAGATAATCGTCATAATTCTGCCGATTCACGATATTGGGGATTTGTTCCCGAAAATCATGTGGTTGGTCGTCCGGTGGCTGTTTGGCTTTCGTTGAACAAAGATAAAGGATGGTTCGGTGGGAAAATCCGTTTCAATCGTTTTTTTAAAAATGCTGAAAAATAGTCAGGAAAACATATTGGTTGCATCAACAGTATTATTGACGACTGTTTATTTAGCACCAGTATCGTATTACGCAGTATTGGCAAAGTCTGAAAATGTGCTGTTTGAAAACTTTGATTCTTACGAGAAACAAACATATAGGAATCGTTGTGAGATAGCTACTGCTAATGGCGTAATGGCTTTGAGTATTCCAGTAGAAAAATCTGGTTCTGAGAAAGTTTTAACGCGAGATATACGAATCTCGAAGCATAATAATTGGCAAAACCAACATTGGCGCACGATAGAGTCAGCTTATAATTCATCTCCGTTTTTTGAGTATTATATCGATGATTTCTTGCCCTTTTATACCAAAGACTGGACTTTTCTTTGGGATTTTAACCTTGAAATTCAAGCCAAAGTGTTGGAATTGCTCGATTTTGAAATTCAGATACAACATACTACTGAATATATAAAAGCGGTTGACGAAAATATAATTGATTTGAGAAATAGCTTTAATCCCAAACTATCGAAAAGTATTATTGAAACTAAACCCTATTATCAGGTTTTCGCTCAACGATTTGGTTTTCAGAAAGATCTAAGCGTGATTGATTTGTTATTTAATATGGGGAATGAAAGCCAATTGATATTAAAGAATTTATAATTTTAGGATTTACAATTTACAATTTAAGAGGAAAACATCGGCTAAATAGTAAATGAGTATATATGTGGAAAATTTGCATTCAAATAGTAAATTGTAAATGTTTAAATAGTCAATTTTTCACTTTTCAAATTTCAAACTTTTTAAACGAATATAATTCATAGGAAATAATATTATGGAACAAACTGATTGGAGTAAAATTGGATTCGGTTACAATAAAACCGATTTTAATGTTAGATGTACCTATAAAAATGGGGCGTGGGGCGAAATTGAAATTCATGATACTGAATTTTTAAACATTCACATGGCTGCTACTGCTTTACATTATGGTCAGGAAGCATTCGAAGGGCTTAAAGCTTTTCGGGGCAAAGATGGCAAAGTACGTATTTTTAGGTTAAAAGACAATGCATTGCGTTTGCAGGATTCTTGTGCAGGGACTTTAATGGCTCAACTTCCGGTTGAAAAGTTTCAGGAAGCCGTCATAAAAGCCGTTCAACTCAATGAGCGCTTTGTTCCACCTTACGAATCGGGTGCTACTTTGTATATTCGTCCTGTGCTCTTTGGTTCAGGTCCTCAAGTGGGTGTAAATCCATCTGATGAGTATCTTTTTGTTGTATTTGTAACTCCAGTGGGTCCTTATTTCAAAGGTGGTTTTCAAACTACTCCTTTCGTAATTATGCGCCAATATGATCGCTCGGCTCCGCTGGGCATGGGTAAATACAAAGTGGGAGGAAATTATGCGGCGAGTCTGGTTGCCAATAAACATGCTCACGAACTTGGATATTCCAATGTTTTCTATTTGGATGCTAAAGAGAAAAAATACATTGATGAATGTGGTGCTGCTAACTTCTTTGGAATTAAAAATAATACCTATATCACTCCAAAATCAACGTCTATTTTACCATCTATTACTAATAGAAGTTTGATGGAATTGGCACGAGAAATGGGAATGAAAGTGGAGCAAAGACAAGTTCCAGTTGAAGAATTATCTAGCTTTGAGGAGGCGGGTGCTTGTGGAACAGCTGCAGTAATTAGTCCTATCGAGCGAATTGATGATTTTGATGAAAAAATTTCTTATGTTTTTTCACACGATGGACAACCAGGTCTAGTTTGTGATAAATTATACCACAAATTAATTGCCATTCAATATGGCGACGAACCTGA
The DNA here is from genome assembly GCA_038249855.1 of Bacteroidales bacterium. Classification (GTDB taxonomy): domain Bacteria; phylum Bacteroidota; class Bacteroidia; order Bacteroidales; family Paludibacteraceae; genus Paludibacter. The sequence continues at coordinate 4,579 of JBBSCW010000128.1, read as the reverse complement.
TACTCATGGTTGGGTAACGGTAGTGTATAACTAATCTTGCTCCTCACTGATAACAAACAAAAAAAAAGAGACTGCAATACCTGCAATCTCTTTTTTTTAATATTCAATTTTACTTATACTTTTAGTGATGCTCTAACCGCTTCTACTTTAGCATTGGCTGCTGCATCAGCTGCATCATATTCGGCTCGCAAAGCCATATTGCCACGAACTTCAATGTAGAATTTAATTTTAGGTTCTGTACCTGATGGTCGAACTGAAATTTTAGTTCCGTCTTCGGTAAAATACTGCAGTACATTTGAACTTGCAGGAAAATCTAAATTATTTTCTTCTCCTGTGTTCATGTTTTTCATTTTCAGTGTTTTATAATCTTTGATTACTTTCACTTTTGAACCAGCAATTTCTTTTGGTGGATTCATACGGAAATCTGTCATGATTTGAGCAATTTCTTCTGCACCAGATTTCCCTTTACGTACTATAGAAATACCTTTTTCCTTACCATAACCATATTCCAAATAAATATCCTGTAATAATTCGTACAGCGTTTTGCCATTGTCTTTGGCCCATGCTGTAATTTCTGCCATAAGCGCACATGACGACACAGCATCTTTATCGCGTACAAAGGTTTCGGGTAAGAATCCGTAACTTTCTTCGCCTCCGCCAATATAATTTTTAATCCCCTCGTTTTCGCGCATTACAGCAGCTATCCATTTGAAACCAGTATAACAATCGTAACATTCCACTCCATTCCGATCGGCAATCTCTTTGATTATCTCAGTAGTAACAATTGTTTTAACAACATATTCTTTGCCTTGTATTTTACCCAATTCTTTCCAGCGGCGAATAAGATAATATATAAAAAGCAAAGCAGTTTGATTACCATTTACAAGAACCCACTCACCTTTATCGTTTTTCACAGCTATTCCAAGTCGGTCGGCATCGGGGTCGGAGGCCATCACGATATCTGCATCTGTTTCAATGGCTTTCTTTACTGCCATATCCAATGCAGCAGGTTCTTCTGGATTGGGTGAAATTACGGTTGGAAAATTACCACTTACTACATTTTGTTCGGGAACGGCTATAATATTCGTAAATCCATAGGCACGTAAGGCTCTGGGAATTAATACCACACCAGTTCCGTGGATCGGAGTATAAACTATTTTCAAGTCTTTATTTCTCTCAATAGCTTCGGGTGATAATGAAATAGTTTTGATGGCATCGATAAATGCTTTGTCCATTTCTTCACCAATAATTTCTATCAAGGCTGGATTTCCTTCAAATTTGATGTCATCTACATTCGTAATTTTCATCACTTCTGTTATCACGTTTTCATCATGTGGTGCAAGCATCTGAGCACCATCATCCCAATAGGCTTTGTATCCGTTGTATTCTTTTGGGTTGTGCGATGCAGTAAGAATTATACCGCTTTGGCAATTTAATTTTCGGATAGTAAATGAAACTTCTGGAGTTGGACGTAAATCCTCAAACAAATAAACTTTAATGCCATTGGCTGAAAATATATTAGCTGAAATTTCTGCAAATAATCGACTGTTGTTTCGGCAATCGTGTCCAATTACAACCCCGATTTGGGGCAAATTTGGGAATTGAGCTAATAAATAGTTGCTTAAACCTTGAGTCGCAGCTCCTACTGTGTAAATATTCATGCGGTTTGTACCGGCACCCATAATTCCACGTAACCCACCTGTTCCAAATTCTAAGTCGCGATAAAACGATTCGATTAATTCTGTTTTGTCCTCAGCATCAAGCATTCGACGAATATCAGCTTTCGTTTCATCATTATAATTGCCATCGAGCCAGCTTTGAGCTTTTGCAATTACCTCTGTTAATAATGCGTTATTTTCCATATTTATTATATTTTGATGTTTCTATTCTATTTAAGCGATAAAGTTAATCATTTTTTTTATTCATAAGTATGAATATAAAAATATTATAGTTCAATTTGACGAAAGTATTATTTTAATTGCTTTAAAATCTGATATATATATTCAATTTCATATAGTGCTAAAATTATTTATACAACAAAAAAATAATGAGGAATGACTTATTGTCATGTCCTCATTATTCAATTGATTTATTTATTCATGATTTAAAATAGATTTTTTATCTTTCCATATTGGGTTTTTCCAACCCATATCCTTTGCGTTTGTCTTCTGCTTTTAGCCAAAATGCAACTAATAAGGCAACGATAGTAAGTGCTACAAAAATAATCCAAGTTGTTTGATAGTTATAGGTTACACTTTCACCTGCTGCCTTGGAAGCTGCTACACCCGGGTTTGTTTTGTCGAGTACAATACCAATAAGCAAAGGGATGCCCCACAATCCAAAATTTTGTATCCAAAAGATAATAGCATAAGCACTACCTAATTGCTTTTCGGGAATAATTTTTGGTACCGATGGCCACATGGCTGATGGAACAAGCGAGAAGGCAATACCCAGCAATAATACATTGAAAAAAGCTGCCACAACGCTTGTAATAAAGGGTAGATAGAAAATTACGTGTACAATGATTAAAAGAAAAGCACCAAGAATCATAATCGAAGCTCCTTTTCCTTTTTTATCGTAAATATTTCCAAAGAATGGAGTTAATAACATTGTTCCGAAAGGTACAAGACTTGGCAATACGCCAGCCCATTGTTCTGAAACGCCAAACTTATTAACCATCAAATCAGGTCCATATTTGTAAAATGGAAATACTGCAGAATAAAATAATACGCACAATAGCGCTATTAACCAAAATCCTCTATTTTTAAAAATAACTCCCAATTCTGAAAATTTGAATTCATCGCTTGTATCAGTTAGCAATGATTTTAATCCCAATTGAATATCGAGCTTTCTATCCATAAAGTTATATACGAAAAATGATATTAACCCTAGAACAAGCATTAACACACAAATAAGAATCCAAAATGGTACTCCATAATTATTAGCGAAATATGCTCCAAATGCCAACGGAACAAAGGAGCCGATACGTGCAATTGCAACTTGCATTCCCATAGCCAAAGCCATTTCTTTTCCTTTAAACCATTTTACGATGGATTTTGAAACAGTAATACCTGCATATTCAACCCCGACACCAAACATGGCATAGCCCAATGAGGCGTAAAAAACTTGTTCTTTTATGTCCCACAAACCTAAGACATTAATTGTTTCAGTAGTCGAAAAACCACCTTTAAAGGCATAGTATTTAATACTTCCTCCAATAATCATAATCAATGCTGAGCCAATAGTACTAAACCGAATACCAAATTTATCGAGTAATACGCCAACAATTAATAGCATGAAAAAGAACACGTTGAATAAGCCATAGGAGCTTGTAACAACTCCAAAATCAGAACTATCCCAAGCGTATGAACGTTCTAAGATTGGTTTAAGTGGCGATATCACCTCCGTGAACATATAGCCGGCAAACATGGTGAATGAAAGAATTAAAAGTGCAATCCAGCGTGCCGACTTAGAATCGCGAAGAGTGACAGAAATGTTTTGATCCATAAACTTTTACTTTAAAAATTCGTTTTGTTATTATACTTACCTTCTTTTTTTTATAAAAAGCTTGCAAATCTAATTAAAAAATCTGATTTTAACCGAGATACTGACATAATTACAGTTATTTCAGTAATATTTTTTCGGTATTGTTTTTGGAGTGTACTTTATGATTGATATAAATTCGATTCATTTATACTGTTTTTTAGTTATTGTTAAGTAGTATTATCGAAATTCATTCAAACTATTCATTAATTTTGTATTCTAGATTATAATCAAACTATATGACAACTAAATATTCACAACAATTACTTAAAGTATTGCATTTCAGCAGCCAAGAGGCTGAAAGGTTAGGTAACAACTATGTTGGACCTGAGCATCTCTTGCTGGGTATTTTGCGAATTGGCGAAGGAAGAGCAATTGATGTAATGAACCACAGCCATATCAATTTGTTGAAAATAAAACAATCCATTGAAAGTCAGATTCGTACGGATAAAGAACCTTCAGGCGAAGAATTGCCACTGCTCAAAAGTACTGAACGTATTAAGAGAATTATGGAGCTCGAAACACTTTCGATGTCATCAGAGATGTCTGATACTGAGCATCTTCTATTGGCAATTCTGAAAGATAAAAATAATTTGGCTGGTGACACACTTACCGCCGAACATCTGAACTACGACGATGTGAAATTATGGATTAGAGAACCCAACGATTCTCCTGCTATTGAATCTAGTTTTCAAGATGAAGACGATGATGAGGAAGATACGCAGCGTAAAAAGAAAGTAAATACGCCAAAGTCTGACAAGCAAAGTGAGACTCCGGCACTCGATACTTTCGGAGTGGATATTACTAAAGCAGCATTGGAAGATAGACTCGATCCCATAGTGGGACGTGAAAAAGAAATACAACGATTGGCTCAAATTTTGAGTCGCCGGAAGAAAAATAATCCTGTTCTAATTGGTGATCCAGGTGTTGGTAAATCAGCTATTGTAGAGGGTTTAGCGTTGCGTATCATTCAACGTAAGGTATCTCGTGTGTTGTTCGAGAAAAGAGTGGTTTCGCTTGATATGGCATCTATTGT
>JBBSCW010000127.1:0-8907 GCA_038249855.1 Bacteroidales bacterium | reverse complement strand
GTGCTTTTTATTTTTTCATCAACCAATTTATCGAATTTCTCTGTTTCTCTTGGTTTTCCTGCTATACCTTTGGTTGCTGTGTCGAGTACTCAAGTCGTTGTTGGCTCGGTTATGGGCATCGGTTTCGTGAAAGGGATGCACGAAATTAAACTAAATACGATTGGAAATGTCGCTCTTGGCTGGATATCAACACCTTTATTATCAGGAATATTTACTTTTTTTAGTCTGTTTTTGGTAAAGAATATATTCAATATTGAAGTTAGTTCTAAAGTAGAATCGGTTGCAAGTGTAATAACTGGATCAGTGCAACCATTTCATTATAATTTCCTATTTGAATTAAATACTGCATTGGTTTCAGTCCTTATAATGGCTTTAGGTTCAATATCTGTCTACTTTATTGTATCGCGACTCAGAAGTAAGGAACACGAAAGGGAAAGAGAATTGCGTTTTCAGGAGCAAATGAAATACTCTGAATTCCAAAAATCACTGTCTGAGATTGAAGTTAATACTGTTCATCTTGAAAATACGACTTTAGCAAGTCGACTCGAAGAAAAACGTTCAGAGTTAGTAACTTATTCGCTTAATTTAGGAGAACAGCGTCTTTATTTAGATTCAATATCTAAAGTTATACAGCAAGCAATTGAAGAACCCACTTTGGAGGAAAAGAATAAAATACTTAAAAATCAGCTTATTAAGATGAAGCAAAAAATGAGTTTTACAGATGAAGTTGATAAAATATATAGCGAAGCGGAGAATGTGCATAAAAGCTTTATCGAAAACATAAATGAACAATTTCCGAATTTAACGCATCAAGATAAACGATTATTAGTCTTATTGCGAATAGGTTTGTCATCCAAGGAAATTTCTCCATTACTTAATATTTCGATTAAAAGTGTGGAAATAAGCCGCTATCGGTTACGTAAAAAATTAAATTTAGATAAAGATAAAAACTTAGTAGAATTTACAAAAACAATTTAAAACAAATTTCAAACATGAAAAGAACATTAATTTTAATGACATTGGTTTTTGCAACAGTAGGAGCTTATGCACAAACGAATGACACAAACGAAGTTCGTTACGACCAATACGGTAAGATAGTGGACCGTATACCTTTATCAGCAGAAAACAGAAACGGTGTTTTGGTTTTTGAGTCGAAAGCTCAGGACTATAAACTTTGGTATGATGCTCGTGTACAGACTGATGCAGGCAGTTCGTGTTCATAAGCAACGTTTCGGATATATGGTAAACAACACACTTTGTGAAGTAGGAAATGTATTGATTAATGGAGCAAAAGTTGTTACTATCAACTCTGAATCTACCGAAGTGGAGGATATTACTAAAACGATTAAGGCTGTTGGTTTAGAGGGAGTTGAAAATATCAACTATCTGCAAGCAATCAAACGAGTTATTGGTATGATTAATAAACCGTTGGCAAACTAATTTAACCCAACTTTTCCAAAGTTTAAAACTTTGGAAAAGCTTTAAAACAAATTAAAATATTATGGCACAAGAAATAGAAAGAAAATTTTTAGTAAAATCAGATGCCTTCAAAGCTGAGGTATCGAAAGAAACGCGAATCACTCAAGGTTATTTATCATCGATACCTGAACGCACAGTTAGGGTACGCGTGAAAGGCGCAAAAGGCTTTATCACTATCAAAGGAATTGGTAGTGCGAGCGGTGCAAGTCGTTACGAATGGGAAAAGGAGATTCCTGTAGAAGAAGTACGAGAATTACTTACCATCTGCGAACCAGGAGTGATTGATAAAACTCGGTATGAAGTAAAAAACGGACCTTTCATATTTGAAGTGGACGAATTTTATGGCGAAAACGAAGGTCTTACTGTGGCTGAAATTGAGCTTTCGAGTGAGAACGACAGCTTTGAAAAACCAGCATGGTTGGGAGAAGAAGTTACTGGAGATGTAAAATATTACAACTCTATGTTGATGAAAAATCCATACTCAAAGTGGTGATTAGTTGAAAATTGAAAGTTTTTTTCAAGAGTTTGGGATTTGAAAAGTTTGGAATTTGGAATCATATTAATTAATCGTTTATTTGTTTTCTGTCTTTTCAAACATGAACTCCTCTAATTTTAACTACATTTACTTCAATGCATTAAACAATAACCGATAATGGTTTCAACGCCATTATCGGTTATTAAAATACTTAACATGAAAATTTCATTTTATCATTTTTGTTTGTTTTCGCTAATCGTGCTGATGGGTTCGTGTGTGGATGATGTGAAGACTGACGACCCTGCTATTGAAAAAGATTATATGGAATTCAGTACATCGGTCATAGGTTTTTCGGGAATTTGTTTTTCGAAAGATAAAAGTTCTTTTTTGGTCGCAAGTGACAAATTAGGTCTTTACGAACTGAATTTTGATGGTTCCACCAAGCGACAATTTAAATACTCAGGACATAAAGATCTTGAGGGAATTACCATCAATCCGACCACAGGAATCATATACGTGGCCGATGAAACGAATATGACATTGAACCAATTGTCTGATGATGAAATTAGTATGACTGAAATAACCAAAATTGTAGTTCCGAATGGACTTTCAAACAAAGGAATTGAAGGTTTGACTTATGGCAAAGACACGCTTTATGCAGTCAATCAAACTGAACCTACATTATTGATAAAATACTCCTTAGTTTCAAAAAAAGAAATTAGCAGAACCAAAGTTAATTTTGCCACCTATTTGTCGGATATTTGTTATGACAGTTCCGATAATACCCTTTGGATTTGCGACAGTCAACAAAAGAAGATTTTTCATTGCAAATTAAATGCAGAACTTATTGCAACGCAAGCCATTGATTTTGTACCCAAAGCAGAGGCAATTGCTATTGACCGATCCGCGAATATAGCGTGGATAGGTTGCGACCAAACAGGAAATTTATACAAAGTAAAAATTAAAATATAACTTTCAGAATATGAGTAAAATAGAAAATATTCCAACTCCAAACATCGAAGATAAATCAATGGAAGAGCATCCATTCGATATATTGGACATGAATAATTATCGCGTTGAGAAACTCAAAAAGAACAAAAAAGTAGGTTTTGAACGATGGATGGAGATTTTGGGTGGTCCTATTGCCATACTTGTTTTTATTTATATTTATTATTTTGCGAATATCCCTTTTCTTACCGATATTAATCCCGATATTCTGAAGGAAGATGCCGTAAAGCGTTTCAAAGATTTAGGAAGTGAAGGTTTTACGAAAATAAATTATGCCATGATGGCTATTTTTGCAGCTTCTATTGTACTCTGGATTACAGAAGCTATTCCCAACTATCTCACCTCACTTATAGTCGTTATCTCCATGGTACTTACAGGAGTAACTTCCGAAAAAGTAGCTTATGCACAGCTGGGTCATCCTGTAATGTGGCTCAATATTCTCTCGTTTGTATTAGCAAGTATGCTTGTCGCCACCAGTGTAGCAAAACGATTTGCACTCTGGTTTGTTATAAAGTTTGGTAAAAACTCCACTTGGATTTTCTTTAGTTTTATTGTTATCAATGTAGTTCTTTCAGTATTTATTTCGGCTACCACTGCCAAAGCCACCATTTTATTACCCATTTTTATGGTTATTGCAGCCATTTATGGTGCTCGTCCCGATAGTAGGAATAATTTTGGGCGAAACATTGTGTTGCAAAATTTGTTTCAGATTAATATAGGTGCAAGCGGTTTTATTACTGGCTCTGGGGCTAACTTGTTGGCTGGTTCTCTTATTGCCGGTTCTATGGGTTTGGATTTCTTTGGCTTTCAGGATTGGTTCATTGCAGCGTTCCCACTTTGCATGATACTCATTGTTATCGGTTGGTTTGTAGGTACCAAAATTATTTTCCCCATGAAACCCGAAGAACGTGTTCCGCAGATTGAAGGTGGCATGAATCGATTGAAAAAAGAATACAATGAGTTGGGTAAGATGAAAGTGAGTGAGTTCAAATCAATAGCTATTTTCGTAGTAGTGCTTATACTTTGGGCAACCGATAAACAGCATGGAATTTCGCAAACTGCTGTCGCATTTATGGGAGCTGTTGTGGCTTTGTTGCCCGGAATTGGTGTTGTAAAATGGAACGATGTGGATATTCCTTGGCATTTAATGCTCTTCTCCGCTGGTGCTTATACACTAGGAGCGGGTCTTGAAGCTACTGATTTGCCGGCAAGTATGGTCGATTCATTGTTCTCCTATTTCGGTATTTCTGCTCAAACTCCATTTTGGGTTTTGTATCTTGGGCTCACATTTATAATGATTTTTAGTGGGATACTCTTTCAGTCGAAGACGATGCGTGCCTTGATTTTTGTCCCCATAGCCATTGGTGTAGCTCAAAAATTCAATTACCCGATTATGAGTTTGTCATTCCCAGTGGCTTTACTTATCGAACATGTTTATGTGTTGCCGTTCAACAGCAAACCAGCAGCTTTACTTTATACAACTAATCAATACAGTATCACCGATTCGTTTAAATATGGATTTTCCATGATGATTATCAGCTGGTTTATGATTTTAGTTTGGGGCGAAACAGTTTTAAAATGGTTAGGATATACCAATGGGTTAATTTAAAATATCCAGAATTCAATTAATAGTATTTGAGTTACATGATTATTGCTATAAATAAAAAAACAAAATCAATCATCAATTTATTTGATTGTAATTTATAGATTATCACGTAATTAATAATTAGAAAGGAAATGTGCAAATGATTTCAGTAAACACAAAGATACACGATAGATTTTCGTTGGAATTTAAAATTTCTTATAAAGCAAGACGGAAGTTGAAATTGAACAATTTTACGCTCAATACATTTATTTTTGTGCCTAATACTTTAGATATCAATGCTTCTGCTTACTCTAGAAGCGATTTCTATAAGGATATTCGTACCAATATACGGCTGATTACGCCTGTATTTTTAATGCGCGAAATTGTTTCGGGCGATGCTACACCACTTCGTAACCTTGAATCGGCTATGAAAAATTTGGCATCAACGCCTACCCGAAGTTGTTTGGCTGAGTACGAGTACCAGATTAAAATGTTTTCGGCAATTTTTAAAAGTGCTATTCGTGATCAATTGGCTTATATTCTGAATAATGCACTTTTGGACGACAGGGAAAATCATGTAGTAGAATTTTTGCAAGAAATTTCTAATATTTTAAATAAATACCGCAAGTTGGCATTTATTATCAAAGCTCCTACTATTCCTACCGAGGTTTACAACTACTATTCGTATGGCGATGAGTTCATGTCAAATTTTACCGAAAAGGAATTGTTTGGATTAATTGAAAAGTTTAAAATCGTGAACGATAAGGATTTATTGAAAACAATTCAACCATCCATTATCAGCGTATTGGAAAAAGAGCGCCAGCATAAGATTAATTGCAATTATATGTTGGTGGACGCCGAAAGTCCAAATCAAAATAAAGATATGATTTTTAGGCTTAGCTCGTTAAAGAAATACGCCGAAAGTGATTTGTTTATCAACGCTAAGAAGAAGCGTGATGGTGTATTGGTGGAGCAAATTTATCTAAGTATTGCTGCCGGCATGTCCATGGTTTTTGCTACCGGAATAGCATTTGCTTTTCAAAGACAGTATGGGAATTTCACCATGCCATTCTTTATGGCGTTGGTTGTGAGTTATATGCTAAAAGATAGGATCAAAGAGTTGATGCGCTTTTACTTTGCCCAAAAAATGAGTTCAAGATATTATGATAATAAAACTACTATCAGCATCAAGGAAAAAGAAATTGGGTTTACAAAAGAGGGTTTTGATTTTATACAAGAATCGAACATACCTCGCGATGTTATTAGAGTTCGCAATCGAATTCCATTGATTGAAGCCGAAAATAGATATGCTCAAGAAAAAATTATTCTTTATAGAAAAACTGTTCTTCTTGACCGTAAGATTCTCGACAGCAGCACCAATTATAATATTGATGGAGTAGTTGAAATTGTAAGATTCAATTTGCTATCATTTATGCGTAAAACAGATAATCCCGAAGTGCCATTGTATGTGTTGAGCGGAAATAATGACACCGAAAAAATCATGGGTGTCAAAAATTATTATATCAATATTATTATACAATATAAACACGATGAAGAAGATAGTTTAAAACGCTATCGAATAGGTTTCAATCGTGATGGGATAAATAGCATTAAGGAAATTAATACTTTATAATGTAGAAATTCATTTTTTAAATTTTACAAACTACTATTACGTTTATGGTAATCATTTTATTTGGTCCTCCGGGAAGTGGCAAAGGAACACAAAGTATCCTAGTTGCCCAAAAGTACAACTTGATGCATATTTCAACTGGAGATGTGTTGCGAGCAGAAATGGAACTTAATTCCGAGCTTGGTTTGGCTGCCAAAAGCTATGTTCAACAGGGTAAATTAGTTCCCGACGATTTAATTATTAACATGTTGATGGCTCTTGTTAACAACCTGGACAAGAATAAGAAAGGCGTATTATTGGATGGTTTTCCACGCACCGTTTCGCAAGCCGAAGCTTTGGAACTAAATATTGCACAATACGGTAAAAAAATAGATCTGTTAATTGATTTAGAGGTGGGTTATCAGGAATTAATTGACAGAATGTTGCTTAGAGGTGAGCAAACAGGGCGTATAGATGATACTTTAGAAACCATTAAAAAAAGATTACAGGTTTATACCAATCAAACTATTCCTGTTAAAACCTATTATCAGCAATTGAACAAATATCAATCAGTGAATGGACTAGGCGAAATTGATACTATTTTCAATCAGATTTCCTCACATATTGACAAATTGAAATAAGTATTCAGAAATGTTCAGAAACTCCAATTGGTTAGTTCTTTTGTGGTTCATGTCATGTTTTGCCGGAAATGTATTTTCGATCAATACTTGGCCAGCTACTACTTGGAACAATGCTGTCAACATATCTTCGGCATTACCCACTTCGGCACAGGAATTAAGTGGTATGTATTGGAACGATGAGCTTGCTTGTCTCTATGTAGTTGGCGATGGCGGAAGTGTATATTTATTGGAACTCAACAAAACAACTAATAAATTTACGCTGACCGGATCGGCTGCGGGCATTGGAGGCCCCGAAGGAATTACGCAGGTGGGCAATGCAAAAAACGAGTTTTATACTATTGACGAGAATAGTTATGAAATTCGGAAATACAATTTCAAAACCAATTATAATGGAGTAATACAGCAGAAATCCTGGAACTTATTGCAGTCGCCATCACCGATGAAGGATACCGGAAATTCAGGACCTGAGGGTATTGCATTTGTTCCTGATTCGTATTTACAAAAAATTGGGTTTGTAAGTTCAAGTACTGGAAGTGCCTATTCTTCTACAAAAGGCATGGGTGGTTTGATGTTTGTGGCTCATCAGGATGGTGGATATATTTGGGTGTTCGATGTCAATCCGAATGTAAATAACGATTTTGCATATGTGGGAAAATATAAAACACGCCGAAGCGAAAGTTGCGATTTGAGCTTCGATTATTCTACGGGGATGCTCTATATTTTACATAATTTGGATGATAATTACCTTGAAGTTACCAACTTGGTCACAGCGAAAGTTTCAACTGAATATAAACTGAATACTGTTGCAGAATATCCAATTCCCAATCCATCTGGTTTAATCAATATAGAAGGTATAGCTGTTTCACCCAAGCATCCGCAAAGTTCAGCACTTGGCTTGTGGCTTTGCAGAGATGTAACTAAAACTGCCGAAGTGGCTGATGCCATTCGCTGGTTCAATACTTTTGTTGGTGAAGGAAATGATGCCGGAACTGCTGTAGGTTTTTCTACTTATAGGTTTAATAGCATTGAGTATTATTTCGACAAATCAAACAACAACTTATTAATTACCAAATATATACCTGAAAATATTCATTTTGAGATATTTAATTTTCAAGGAAGATTATGTCAAAATGGGCAGATTTTCGCATCGAATAAAACCATAAAATGCAGCAACTTGAGCAATGGAATCTACTTTATTAAATCTACTTTCAAAAATCGTTCAGAAACTTTCAAGTTAATAATTACTCCCTCAATTGCAAAATGAATATTTGTCTTGAGAATTAACACAAATGTAATAATTATTAAAAAATAAATTTGTTAATTTGCATATCACTATAATAAAATTTTGTACATATTATTTCCAATAAACGAATATTTTATAAACATTTAAAAAAGTTATTACAATGAGAAAAACTACTCTTTTAAAATCAATCTTCATAGTAGCTGGAGCATTGATTATGAATGTCGGACTTTATGGTCAGACAGTAAAAATTACTGAAGTAATGTCGAACAGTGGGACTGGAGGAACTTCAGATTGGTTCGAGCTTACTAATCTTGGAACAACTGCCGTAGATATTACCGGCTGGAAAGTGGACGATAACAGTTTTGCATTCGCAACTGCATTGGCTTTGAATGGGGTGACATCTATTCCTGCCGGAAAAAGTGTTATATTTATAGAATCAGCGGCTCCCGTAACTGACATACCAGCTTTCAAAGCATTTTGGGGTGCAAGTGTAGATAATGTAGCCGTTGGCTCTTATACTGGCTCTGGAATTGGTTTTGGATCTACAGGTGATGGTACGATTGTTTTCAAAGGCGATGCTACAGAAGTTGACAGAGTTAGTTTTGGAGCTGCTGGCGCAGGTATTTCATTTTATTGGAGCTACAACCAAGATGGTACTGTTGTTAATACAACCCCTTTAGCCAGTGAAGTAGGAACTGTTTCAGGTCAAGTTTCAATAAAATCAGTCAATGCTTTGGCCAATATTGCTTCCCCAGGAAACGCTGCTATTGTTAAAATGGTAAGCATTGTACGAATTACTGAAGTTATGTCTAATAGTGCTACTGGTGGAACTGCTGACTGGTTTGAACTAACCAACTATGGCAACGC
>JBBSCW010000126.1:0-8943 GCA_038249855.1 Bacteroidales bacterium | reverse complement strand
ATCCATGGCTTTCACTGTCCAGCGAAGTCCTAAATCTGAAGGCAATACATCCTTAACTTGTTTGAGTGCAAAATAGCTGTTAATTTTAGCAGTATCTTTGCTGTGAGCCATCCCTACTAAAGGACCACGACCCACTTGACCGCCATTAACCGCCAATTGAAGAATAGACAATAAAGGATTTTTCTTCATCCAATCCTGAGCCATTTTCGTAGAATCAGTATTTACTTCGGCCTTTTTGTTGAGGGCAGCTTTTAGACTGTCTACACCTGATTTTGGTTTAACTTCTGCCACTGCTTCAGCAGTTTTGGTAGTGTCAGTTTGTACTTGCTCAACTGGAACAGCTAATTCGCCTAATACACGGTTAGCCTCAGTGATATTATTTACAATTTCGGATAAATCATAAGTTTCCCAAAATTCGAGATTGGCAGAACCCTGAAGTAACTTACGTACACGTTCTGGTTCTTTGATACCTGGAAGTTCAATTAAGATACGACCGGTATTGTTGTTATCTCTTTGAATATTAGGTTGAACAACACCAAAACGGTCAATACGTGTTCTTAATACGTTGAACGAATTGCTGATTGCGCCATCAATTTCTTCTCTAAGTACTTTTACTACCTCTTCGTTTGTAGTGGTAAGCGATATTCTGTCTTTCAAGTCGAAAGTGCTAAACACCGTTGCCAATTTAGCATTAGGATCTAATTCTTTGTAGGATTCTACAAACAAATCCAAGTATTGCTTTTGACTGTTGGTTTTTTGCTTTTCGGAAGCCATTTTGATAGCTTGTATGAAATTAGCACTTGTGTTGTTTCCGGATAACGAACGGATTACGTCAGGAACAGAAACTTCCAACGTAACATTCATACCACCTTTTAAGTCGAGTCCCAAGTTGATTTCCTTTTCTCGGCATTCCTTGAGTGTGTAGCCCAACCAAACTTTCTCGTTGGCTACAGAGTCCAAATATTGGTACTCTTTAATTTTGTCCCCTGCTGCGTATTCTTTCGCGTTAGTATTATAAGTACTGGTAACAACAGTAAAGGACAGGTAAAACAAACACACCAAGGTGAGTGCTACGGCGAAAATCCTGATAAGTCCTTTGTTTTGCATGGAAAATTTTATTTTAAATAAGACATTAATATATATTTACTTTTTTACAAACGAGCTGCAAATATAGTGTTTTTTTTATTAAAAACATAACATAAATACTCGTATCATAAGTATCCTTAAATGAATACTTTATTGAAAATGGGTTGAAAAAATCTTTCAATATAAATCTTGTTAGCTTGAAATTTAAACCAAATTTAATTAAATGATTTAGTTGAAATAAGATTTTATTATATAGCTACAATTAAGCTAATTAACGATTTCAAAGCTGACTACTTTTACTTCTAAATATAGAAACTGTTATTTTGAAAAATGAAGTCAATAAAACTCCGATTCAGTTATTCATTTACTGAATCGGAGTCTAAATTTATTTTTTTCAAAACTTACAAAGTCTTTTTCACTTCGGTTTCTTCATAACTTTCTATCATATCGCCAACCCGAATATCGTTATAGTTTTTGATATTCAATCCACATTCGTAGTTGGTTCCCACTTCTTTAACATCGTCTTTGAAGCGTTTAAGTGAATCTAATTCACCAGTATACACTACGATACCATCGCGAATGATACGGATTTTATTAGAACGTTTGATTTTACCTTCACGTACCAAACAACCAGCAATTGTTCCAACCTTTGTAATTTTAAATACTTCCAAAATTTCAACGGTAGCCGTAATTTCCTCTTTAATTTCGGGCGATAACATGCCTTCCATAGCCGATCTAATTTCTTCGATAGCATCATAAATAATAGAATATAAACGAACATCGATTTCTTCTTTATCGGCCATTTTGCGAGCTGAAGTTGTAGGACGTACTTGGAAACCACAAATGATAGCATTAGAGGCAGCAGCCAACAGAATATCTGAATCGGAAATGGCTCCTACTGCTTTGTGAATAACGTTCACCTGAATATTTTCCGTAGAAAGATTCAACAAGGAGTCAGACAAAGCTTCAACCGAACCATCCACATCACCTTTTACAATGATATTCAACTCTTTAAAGTCTCCTAATGCAATTCGGCGACCCAATTCATCGAGCGTGAAATGTTTCTTGGTTCGTATGCTTTGTTCACGTTGTAATTGTTCACGTTTGTTCGATATTTCGCGGGCTTCATGTTCAGTCGCCATCACATTGAAATTATCACCAGCCTGTGGAGCTCCATTCAATCCTAAAATCAAAACTGGCTCTCCTGGTTTGGCTTCCTGAATTCTCATGTTACGTTCGTTGAACATGGCTTTTACTTTACCGTAACTAATTCCGGCTAATACTACATCACCCAATTTAAGCGTACCATTATGAACTAAAACGGTTGATATAAATCCTCTACCTTTGTCCAATGATGATTCTACAACAGAACCAATGGCGCGTTTGTTAGGATTTGCTTTTAAATCCAGCATTTCAGCTTCGAGTAAGATTTTCTCTAACAATTCAGGAATACCTAAACCTTGTTTGGCTGATACATCCTGCGACTGATATTTTCCACCCCAATCTTCGACCAAATAATTCATTTGTGCCAAAGTTTCCTTAATTTTTTCTGGATTTGCACCTGGTTTATCTACTTTATTAATAGCAAAAATCATAGGTACATTGGCTGCCGAAGCGTGATTAATAGCCTCAATTGTTTGTGGCATCACATTGTCGTCGGCTGCTACAATAATAATAGCGATATCAGTAACTTTGGCACCACGGGCACGCATCGCTGTAAAAGCCTCATGTCCAGGAGTATCAAGGAAAGTGATACGTTGTCCGTTTTCGAGTTTCACATTATAAGCTCCAATATGCTGCGTAATACCACCCGCTTCGCCCGCAATAACATTGGCTTTACGAATATAATCGAGCAAAGATGTTTTTCCATGATCGACGTGGCCCATCACAGTTACAATTGGAGCACGAGGCATTAAATCCTCTTCCAAATCTGGTTCTTCTTCCCCAATGGCCTCAATTACGTCAGCACTCACAAATTCAGTTGTAAAACCAAATTCCTCAGCTACAATATTGATAGTCTCCGCATCTAATCTTTGGTTGATTGACACCATCATACCAATGCTCATACAGGTTCCAATAACCTGATTAACACTTATATCCATCATTACTGCTAATTCACTAACAGTAACAAATTCGGTGAGTTTCAATACGCTTTCTTCATCGCGTTCGCGTTGTGCTTGCTCTTGATGACGTGCACTTACATTATCACGTTTATCGCGACGATATTTAGCACCTTTGCCTTTTTTATTTCCACCGGCAAGTCTTGCCAATGTTTCTTTTATTTGTCTTTGTACTTCTTCTTCGTTGACAACAGTTTTCAGCGGTTTTTTCAACTTATCTCTGTTGCCTCTATTAGCTCCTGGTGCATTAGTATTAGCACCATGAACAACTTTTTTAGGTTGCCCTAAAGTATTTACTGCTCCTTGTTCTACTTTGTTGATGTCAACTTTAGGATTTGTAAATCGCTCGCGTTTTTTCTTCTTATGATCAACAGCTCCAGGAGTAGCTGGTTTATCACCATGTACAAAGGGCTTTTTAATCTCGCCAACAGCAGGTCGATTTTTTTCTTCTCTTTCTTTCCGCTTTTGTTCCTTGGTTTTAGGTTTCGGACGAGTATTTTGATTCAAAAGATTCAAATCAATAGTACCAATTACCACGGGTGCCTTATCCAAAGGAGTTACATCAATTCTGAAGATTTCTACTCCTGCTTTATCAGATGGTTCTTGGGGAGCTTGTACTTCTGCCGGAGCTTCTTTAATAGGCTCAACCTTAGCTTTTACCGCTTCTACTTTTTGAGCATTTTCAATTTTTGGTAATACCAATTTTGGTTTTACAACTTTCTGTACTTGTACTTCAGGTTTGTCTTTTGGCACTTCGGTAACAACAGTTGGTTTTTCAACTATCACTTCAGGCTCAACCTTGACTTCGGCTACAATAGCCTCTTTTACAGGAGCTGGTTCAACTTTAACTTCCTTAACTTCAACTGGCTCAGCAGGAACTGCTTTTTCAACTACTGGCTCAGGAATTTTCTCAACAGGTGCTGCTTCAACAAATGGTTCTGGTTGTTTTTCAACAAGTTTTTCAACAGGTTTTTCAACAGGTTTTTCAACTTTAGCTTGTTGAGATTTCGATGTGGAAGGTTTATTAAGTGCATCCAAATCAATGTGCCCAACTGATGTAATGTGAGGCATCTGATCCTTAGGAATAATGGTGTGAACAACTTCGGCAGGTTTCTCAACCGGCTTGGTATTAATATAGCCCTCCAAAGCAACAGTACCAGCCTTTTCTTTTAAATGACGTTCCTGACTCAATCGCTCTGATTCCATTTTCAGAGCCATATCTTTGTTAAATTCTTTTGCAAGTAAAAGGTGTAAGTCATCTGTCAACCTCAAATTTGGATCGACTGCGAGTTTATGACCTTTTTTTGCCAAAAACTCAACGGCGGTGTTCATTCCGACGTTTAAATCTTTGCAGGCTTTACTTAATTTTATGGACATATATATATTTGAAATTTTTTTATTTTGTTTGAAAAAGAAATTTGAATACATGAGTATTCTAAAAACCTGAATTATCGTAGAGAAACTACTCTTCGTCTTCAAATTCTGCTTTTAAAACTGTCAACAATTCATCAATTGTTTCTTCTTCAAGATCGGTTCTGCGTATCAAATCCAATCGAGGTATCAACAATACGCTTTTGGCTGTGTCACAACCAATTGCTTTCAGTGCATCAATAACCCATTGATCGATTTCGTCGCTAAACTCATCTAAGTAAATATCTTCTGTTTCTTCGGCTTCGTCAATATCACGGAATACATCAAGTGTATATCCAGTGAGCATACTTGCCAATTTAATATTCAAACCACCTTTACCGATAGCTTGCGAAACTTCTTCTGGTTTTAAGAAAATCTCAGCTTTCTTCTCTTCTTCATTCAAACGAATAGAAGAGATTTTAGCAGGACTCAATGCTCTAGTTATAAACAAACTAACATTATTAGTATAATTGATAACATCAATATTTTCGTTTCTCAATTCGCGTACGATGCCATGAATACGTGTTCCTTTTACACCGACGCAAGCTCCTACTGGATCGATGCGATCATCGTAAGACTCTACAGCCACTTTAGCTCTTTCGCCAGGCATGCGGGCAATTTTCTTAATTATGATCAGTCCTTCGTTAATTTCCGGTACTTCCAGTTCGAACAATCGTTCAAGGAAAACTGGTGAAATACGCGAAAGTATAATTTTAGGATTGTTGTTTTTATTCTCCACCATAGCCACTACCGCACGTACTGTTTCACCTTTGCGGTAAAAATCGGTAGGGATTTGTTCGGTTTTGGGCAAATATAGCTCATTTCCTTCATCATCAATAAGTAACATTTCTTTCTTCCAGATTTGGTACAATTCAGCACTTACAATCTGTCCAACTTTTTCGCTATATTTGGTAAATACATTGTCCTTTTGAAGTTCAAGAATCTTAGACGAAAGCGTTTGACGTAATGTCAAAATAGCCCGTCGACCAAAGCTGAGGAATTCAACAGTATCGGTAAACTCTTCACCTACTTCAATTTCAGCATCAATTTTCAGAGCCTCAGTGAGTGAAATCTCCATGTTCGGATTTTCAATCGCATCATCTTCAACCACTGTTCTATTGCGGTAAATCTCAAAATCGCCTTTATCAGGGTTGATAATTACGTCGTAGTTTTCGTCGGTTCCAAATAATTTTGTGATTACGCTACGGAAAGACTCCTCCATCACGCTGATTAATGTGCTTCTATCGATGCTTTTCAGTTCCTTGAATTCTGAAAAGGTATCAATTAGGTTAATGGTTTCTTTTTTGCTCATGGCTTATTTGAATCTGATAATGTATTTTGTGTGTTTAATATCTGTATATTTGAATATCAAATCTTCCTGGGTGGTTATTTTTCTTTTGGCTCCTTCGGGTTTTTCAGTTTTTTCAATCTGCAAAACAAATTCATTTTCGTTTGCCGATACAAGAAATCCTGTGAACTTTTCACCTTCCTTTGTTAGTACTTCAACCTCGTTGTCGATGTTCTTTTCATACTGTTTAAGTACCTTAAAAGGCTCTGTTAAGCCGGCTGAACCTACTTGCAATTCGTAATCATCAACTTCTCGATCGAATTTTGACTCAATGTATTTACTCATGTTAGCACAGAAATCAATAGATACTCCTTCGAAAGAATCAATTTCTACTGCAATTCGATTTGAATTGTCGATATTAATATCTACAAGATAATATTCGGTATCATTCAAAAATGACTCAATCTCCTGAATAACAAGCTCTTTTAAAATCATAACTTGGGTAAATTTAACAAAGAAGGGGACTGCTGTCCCCTCCACCGTATTCATATTCGACTGCAAAAGTACAAATAATTCTTTAATCCACAAACTTTTACGTAAATATTTGGTTGTTTTTTTGAAAAAAGCTAATAAAACAATTTAGTTTTTGAAAAGTTTAATCCTTTTGCTTGTTTTGAGACGATAAATTAAACTTTTGAGGAAATTTAGCATTTACATTTCTGTAATAATCTTGAATTTTTTGCAAATCTTCCTCTTCATTTCCTGTGGGATAAAAAACCTCTTTAATACCCAATTCTTTTTTCTTATAATCAATATATGCCAATTGTATAGGTACGCCAGCACCGACAGCAATATAATAAAAGCCCATTTTCCAACTTGGAACCAAGCTCCTCGTACCCTCAGGAGTGATTGCCAAATGAAATTTTTCGTGGTTTTCAAATTCTTCCGCCATTTGCTGAGTTACCGACTTACGTTTCGATCGATCTACCGGGACTCCACCCATGGCACTAAAAATATATCCCATAGGAAAGAAAAACCATGATTTTTTAATTAAAAACGAAGCTTCTCGTCCCAATGATACGTAGCCAAGCTTACCAACCAGAAAATCCCAATTGCTGGTATGAGGAGCAACACAGATAATACTTTTAGGAGGTTCAGGTACTGTTGAGAATGCCTTCCAACCAAAAATTTGCAAAATCCATTTACTGAAATTTTTCATATTGATAATTCTCCACAATTCGAAACGAATATCGGAGAAGGGAGTTTATTAAATCGTTATATAGAATGAGAATTAATTCAATATCTCATAGATATTGGGCTGCAAATTTAGGGCTTTTTAATCGAACCACAATTTGTTGAAAATTAATTTATCGTAGAATGAAGCAATTTACTAACTTTGCAAAGATTATAATTTGAGCGAAAATACACGAACTACAACGCATAAATCTCTCGCTCAGAATGCTGATAAATAGAATTGAAAAAGATGGAATTTTTAAAAGAACTGAATGAAAGCCAACGCAAGGCTGTTGAATATACCGAAGGTGCATCCTTGGTTATTGCCGGAGCTGGATCAGGAAAAACACGCGTACTGACTTATAAAATAGCATATTTACTTAAAAAGGGAATGCACCCGACCTCGATTTTGGCACTCACTTTTACCAACAAAGCAGCCCGTGAAATGAAAGAACGAGTGGCGACAATGGTAGGCGAAAAAACTGCTCGTTATTTGTGGATGGGAACATTTCACGCTATATTTTCACGCATTCTTCGCTCTGAGGCCGAACATATTGGATACACCAAAAACTTCACGATTTATGATTCAGCAGATTCAAAAAGTTTGGTCAAGTCAATTGTCAAAGAAATGAAACTGGATGATAAAGTGTACAAACATGGTTTTTTACAGTCGAAAATATCTTATGCCAAAAATAATTTGATTACTCCTGCTGCTTATTTGGCCAATACTGATTTAATGAAATCGGATCAAAATTCGAGAATTCCGCTGATGCACAATATTTATACTGTTTATTGCAACAGATGCAAACAAGCTGATGCCATGGATTTTGATGATTTACTGCTACAAACTAATGTATTATTTCGCAATCATCCTGATATTCTACAAAAATATCAGCGACAATTTGCTTATGTATTGGTTGATGAGTATCAAGACACCAATTTTGCTCAATATCTGATTGTGAAAAAATTAGCTGAACAGCACGAAAAAATTTGTGTTGTTGGTGATGATGCTCAAAGCATTTATTCGTTCCGAGGTGCTAATATTGACAATATATTAAAGTTTAAATCTACTTATCAAAATGCTCATGTTTTCAAATTGGAACAAAATTACCGATCAACACAAAACATAGTAAATGCTGCCAATAGCTTAATTGAGAAGAACTCTCAACAAATCAGGAAAAAAGTTTTTTCAGAGAAAGAAACTGGAAATCTTATCAAGATTATGAGTGTCTTCACCGACTATGAAGAGGGTTTTATGGTGGCTAATAATATCTCGAGCTTAGAATATAGTGAGAAATATAGCTATCAGAACTTTGCTATTTTGTATCGTACCAACTCTCAGAGTCGCGTGATGGAAGAAGCTTTGCGGAAGGAAAAAATACCTTATCGCATTTATGGTGGACTTTCTTTCTATCAACGCAAAGAAATTAAAGATGTAATAGCTTATTGTAGATTAGTTTGCAATAAAAATGATGAGGAAGCATTGAAACGCATTATCAATATTCCAGCGCGTGGAATTGGTGACACCACCGTTGGAAAACTGATGGAATGTGCACAACTTCAGAGCGTAAGCGCTTGGGATGTGCTTTGCGATATGCTGAAATACAATTTAGCTGTGAACGCTGGAACTGCTACAAAATTAGCCAAGTTCCGCGACATGATAGAAGTGTTTTCTGAGCAAATATCCACGTTAAGTGCTTACGACTTGGCCAATAGCATTATAAAAGTTTCAGGGCTGATTAGCGACACATTGACAGACCGCTCGCCAGAAAGTATGAGTAAGTTGGACAACGTGCAAGAATTATT
>JBBSCW010000125.1:0-8967 GCA_038249855.1 Bacteroidales bacterium | reverse complement strand
CTTTTTTAGCGGTTACGTTTGCAATTGCGGATAGTGGATTTATATTTGCGGCTCGAAATTTTAACACGGTCCCATCGTCTAGGGGTTAGGACACCAGATTTTCATTCTGGTAACACGGGTTCGATTCCCGTTGGGACTACAGTTGCGGGCAAGTCACCACAAAAGTGACTTGCTTTTTTTTGTTTTCTTTCCAATCTTCTGAAATAGTGCGAGTTAGCTCGATGACTGAATTCACTCTTGTGGTTCGATAATTGCCAATTTGCTTGTCATAGAAAATTCCTTCGGGAAACAGTAATTCTTGCAATTGTAGCCTTTGCGGATAGGGACTAGAAACCCACAATCCAACCAGATTTGAGCATATTTTCAATGACCTGTCAATGAATAATTCAGGGTTCGATAATTCATTTTCGCAAGCCTTCAATTCGACCTTCAAAGCCCTGATTTCTTCCTTAAACTTGTCACGGACTCTATTATATACATCCGATTCAATCTCTCCGAATGCGTAGCGCTCTTCCAATGTGTTTAGCTTAATTTGAAGTTCACTGGCTCTGCGTTGTGTTTCCTTATTCAAATCTTTATCTGCGCCTGTAATATATTCATATGTATATAGAAGTTGTTCTTTCAATAAACCAGTTAGCGAAGAATCAATCTGATAGCTTTTTAGGAAACCAATGTAAAGTTGATGCATCGATTTCGCACTTCGATTACACTTGCATCCGATCTTATTGCACTTGTAGTAATAGAGATTTTTCTTCTTAACGATGTATCCTGTAAAGGGTGTTCCGCATTCGCTACAACGAACATGATTTTTTAATGGAACGTGTGAGTTCATTTCTGAGGAACGATTCTTATTTCCTAGGCTCTTAGATAAGATAACGTCATTGGCTTCCAGGAAAACCTCTTCGGACACTAATGGCTCATGTTTACCTTGAATCAATTGCCCTTCCAATATGCTAGCAGATATGTACCCGCAATAAAACGGATTGCGTAAAATTTCAGAAAGGCGTTTTCTATTTACCCTGAAACCAACTTTTGAGAGTTTATTTGCGATGTCTGTATTATTGAATCCTTGGATCTTCATAACGAACGCCTCTGCAATAATTTTCCCACGGTCGTTTATTGACACGCCATAATTTCTAAACCCATGAGATGGATCATAGGAGTATCCAACAGGCAGTCTTCCAATCCATTCACCGCGTAGAAGTTTCTCTTTCATCCCGTCTATGCACTTCTCCCGTCTGAGGTCATTGTCATATTTACTGAAGATAAATTGAATATTTTGTTGCAGGACGCCTGAATGTGTTGAGACATCAATGGGTTGGGTGACAGAGATAATTGAGATTCCCCTTTTCTTAAGTTCTGAAGAAATGAAAATGGCGTTGTCTCCTGTTCGACTGAACCTGTCTAAGCTGTACACCAGAATAAAAGAAACACCCTCCTTTTGATTTTTGACAAAGCGGATCATGCGGTTGAATTCTTTACGTTCGTCTGTCTTGGCACTTTCATAAGTCCCGCCAAAAAATCCTAATACTTCCATATCTTGCTTGAGGGCATATTGAAGGCAATACTTCTTTTGTGTTTCTAGGCTCTGATTGTTATCAGCTTGTTCTTTTGAAGAAACACGCGTATAGATCACACTGTTAGTGGAAGTCTTTTTGGTTGTTGAGGTTGGGTTTCCTTTGCCAAAGGATTGCAACAATTCAGGGTGATTCATAGTGGGTGGGTTTATTGTGTTCCAGTTGTTTATCGTACTCAAAGAGAATTGCCGCCAGTCTTTCAATTGATTGGATCAGTGCCGAAACTTCTTGTTCAGAGAGATTGCTGAACTTGGCTTCTTGCCTTACTCGTTCTATTGAAAGCCTTTTTGGTTCTCTATCGAATCGCTTTGCCACGCCCACTTAATTGTTGTAAGCAGGTAATGTGGAAAACCATCATAATAAATATTCACAAGTTCGTACCAACTTGGTATAAGTATTTTAATATTTTTTTAAGGCGAATTAACAATTGTTCAGATTCGCTGAAACAAATGTTAAGAAACATGAGAACATTTGTTAACTACTAACTAATCGACTCGGTACAATGTTTCCTTGAACCCTCTCAAATGATCAAAGGCTTTTGTCGTATAGCGTTTTACTGTACTTTTTTTGATATCCATTCGCTTAGCAATATTGTCAAGGGAAAGATTCTCTAAAATACGAAGACGCATGGCCATCTGAACTCTTTCGGGAAGATCATTAAGACATTCAATTAGGCGTTGCTGAATCATTTCAGCGGGTCTTTCTTCTTCCGGCAAACTGTCATAAGCTTTTTCGAAAAACAAGTAGTGTTGCTCGAACTTATGAATTACCTTCTTATGGCTGTAATACCGGATTATTTTGTATTTCAGCATTGAATAGAGGTAAGGCTTGATTTCAGTGAGGTATGGCAGGCTTTCGTGTCTCTTCCAGAGCGACTCGAAAATATCCTGGAGTATCTCCTCACAATCTTCTTTGTTGCTTATTCTTCTTCGAGCATACCTAGAAAGCTCAGCTATACTTTCTCTATAGATGATTTGAAAGGATTGTTCGTCACCATTAGCTAGTCCCTCCAGGAGTTCTTTTCCTGAATATAAATTTATATGATCCATCGCTTGATAAAATTCACTAGAAATGAATACTCTACTTCTAAACGAAGATAATAGAATTTCAATACACGGTCTAATAAGACCGTGATAATATTTCAATAAGCCTCCAACTTTAGAAGTATCCTAAAAGGATAGTCATGGCTGAAAAGAATTTTAAAAAGCAATTTGGCGCTCATTTGAAGAAACTTCGATTGCAAAAGAAGCTTTCGCTTTTGGAAGCCGATTATATATCGGACTTGAACGAGAGTAATATTTCTAAGTATGAAAACGGACACAGGGAACCAAGGCTCTCAACAATTATCAAACTTGCCAAGATGTTAAAAGTTCATCCGAAGGAGTTGCTGAATTACGATTTTGATTTTTTAAAGAAGGAGAAATAGAAACAAATTTAACAAAGCCTTCAACGCAGAGGTAAATTCTAACTTGCTATCTCTTCTTAATGATCCTTTTTTTTGGTGAGGCTTTTTTCTTACTTCTATCTACCTTTTGGAGCTTAATTGAATGATTACTTTTAATAACAGAACCATTCAAGTTTGGTTTTAAACTTAAGTCAATAGTGTAAGGTAATAATTCAGCTAAAGGTAATTCATCGTCTTTGATAATAGGAATTTTTAGTTTTCTACAAAAAGTACCAAAGCTTCTTATCCTTCTTGAATATTCAGGTTTGTAATTTCTACCTCCCGTAATAACTGATATAACGTGGAAATTAATGCTTGTTTTAATATTCTTAATATTTTCAATTACTTTATCAATTGTTTCTCCACAAGAAACCACATCAATAAATAGTATAACATTTCTAATATCCGACAACCTTTGTCTTAGAATGTCATGATTTACTTCAAACGCAGAAGAATATTGGCCACTACCTCGTGTGGCTATACAATAACTCGAAATCGCGGTTCTGACTGCCACTTGACTTGCTATTATAGCTCCCCAGAAATCCAATCCGATAATCATTGATGAAGATGGTGATTGCACATTTAGTGAATCAATTCTCTTCTTAGATTTATCTATGATTGATGTCAAAATCTTCCCACTATTGAGCAAGGGGTTCATTGCTACCCAGCCCAGAGAGGTGTTACTATTTGTAGTTCTGAATCGTCCAAAACTATATAGATTCTCCTTGATAATCTTATTAATTATCTCATCTTCTATTTCTGGATTGATAAGTTCAATAAAATTATTGATTGACAATGAAGTATTACTATCATTAGATTGTTCAGGCGCTTTTAAGACACCTGGTATGACTGTGCGGATTGTTGTCTTTTCTGATTTCCACTCTATATTACTTGGTGAATCATCGTGAGTATGCGGCTCACACCTGATAGTTGTAACTTCAGTTGGTCCTGAATCAGAAATTTCAATAATTCTTCCTTGTCTCCGTATTTGACTAGGTTTAGTGGTGGTGGTGCCAAATCTACCGGTCATGCAATAACACACTTGCCCTTCTCGGATTGTGTCTGGCAGATGAGTATCGCCAAAAAACCAACAAGTCGCCTTAGCACTGATATTATTAATTCGATTTCTCAATTGAGACGCTTTATCCCAAACATGCTTGTCATCGAAATTATCTTCTTCTCCATACATGCTATTACCAGGAAATTTTTCAAGCGGATAATGACATCCAATTAGCAGTATACTTTCTTTTTTAACTTTTGACCGAATTATGTTGACTATCGTATCTGTTTCCGAGTCAATCAAGTTGCCAGGTTTTGTTCGTGAGTCATTGTCTTTATTAATGACTATTTTCTTAAGTAAATCATTGTAGTTCTTGGATAAGTTCGTATCAAGAGTTGAGTCAATTGACAAGAAAAATAAGTCTTTTTGAATTTTAACAAAGGAGAATCGATCACTCGTGAAAAGAGGTTTCTTGTTTGCGTAAGACTGGGAAAACGAGAGAAACGGCTCTCTAATCTCTAGGCTGTTTTCCCCATTTTCATCCTTATACTTATAGTCATGATTTCCAATACAAACTCCAACCTGCTTCTTATTGATGCCAAGTTTCTTTGCCAGATAATCAACAACTTCAGCTACATATGGAAAATTGGCAACATTGCCCTGATCGACAAAATCTCCAGTCAGTAGAACAAAATCTATCTTTTCATGATTTTTTTTGACTGCGACAACAAATCCATCAATGTATTCATGATAAAAACCTTTACGCAAATGTTCGTCTACCCCATGAAAATCATGAATGTGGAGATCAGTAATATGTAAGACTATCTTGCTCATCTAAATTGAATAATCAACTAATCGAAGTTTACTTAAATTAATCAATGAGTACAATTTAAAATAGTCCTCAAAATGAATTGGGTCAATATGAGTACCTATAACAATTGCGTGGTTAAGAAATGACCCTTTCATTTCTGTATAAGTCTTCGCCAGTTTTATCTCTGTGCCACCGATGCAAAAGTCCCCAACAAAAATATAATTTGTTCCCTTCTCAATCCTATTGATAAAATCACTTTCAAATATTTTATGTTTAGGACCAAAATGATCAATCGTTTCATAGGGCTTTCCTAATAGCATCCCTATAGCAGCGGCAAACGGAGCACCTCTTAAACTTGCAGAAAGCAATTTTGGTTTTTCAATTTGTTGTTGTTCTATTATTTGTTCAACCTCATCGCAAAAAAATGTGGAAAGCCAAACGAAACTTTTCAAGTCACTAATGAGCTTATTAGAATTAAATTCTCCAGTTGCAATCAAAGGGGTTGACGAAAGTCTTCTTTTCTTAGTAAATTTTTCAAGACATTTCTTGACTGCAGTTTTCTTGAAGGCATCTATGACTTTCCTTCTTTCAGCTTCAATTTCGATCTTATTAACTCTTTTATCGTTTCCAAGAACTATCAAATTCTTCCCAGGATCGTTTGATATTTTAATCGATTCACCCTTTCTAAGTTGGTCTATTCTGTTAAAAAGATGACTGCCATCAATAATAATTATTTTTCTATTACTCGATTTTATGGAAGCAAAGAAACCATCTAGAGCATGGTCGTCAATCTCTGTAATGCGAGTGAAGTTAATTACGAGAGGTTTATGCGGTTGGTATAATGTAATCAGTTCACCTAATAAATTTCCAGAGTCACTTTCGACTACAAACGGAAGCCCTAAACCACGTGTAGTCCAAATTATATTTTGCATTCTAGTAAAAATGTATTTAGAACTAGAATGAGTTATGAATTCAAATTTTGAGGAATTTGCCATTTATAATGGTATTTCAAATGTTATCCGAGAACCCACTAAAAACGTAGGATATGTTTTGTAGTACCCTTGCTGTATTCGTCCAGTCTCAACAAATCCTTCTATTGGACTTCCTATATCTTCAAGTTTGATTTTTGACAATCCATTAGTCTCTAAAGCAAGCTTAGCTATTTCCCAAATAGAATGCTGCCATCGAATTTCACAATCAAATGATGAAATAATTACATAACCACCGGTAAGAATTACATCATCTATTGCTCTGTACAATCCAATTTTATTTTTACTAAGTAATGAAGCGATTAGTAAGGCGTCAACGTGCCTTAGTAATTTTCTGTCTTTGAGCCAACTGTGATTTTGTCTCATTGATTTTGGAAAGCCAGACCCTGAATCACAAATAGTTGTTGTTATTCGTTTTGAACTTCGCTGGACACCAACGAACGCTATATCTCGACCATGCAACAATGAATTGACAATTAACTCTGCCGCGGTAATCGTTAAAACACTCTCAAGATTTTGACTCCATCTTTCATCAATCATTTTGGAGTCGAAAATATTATTGAGTTTTATCAACATTGAATGCTTGATATCTTGCCGCTTGCTATCCTTCCAAGCAACTATTGCGTCATGATTATCAAAATTTGATGGCAAGTTGCTGTAGTAGAAGATTTTAGTATTTGGATTGGTTTTTCCTGAAGAAAAACCACCTAGCATACCCTTCCAGTCGAAAAGATCAAATTCTTTTGAAATTTGAACAAATCCAATGTCAGATAGAAAACCTTGGAATTCTGGTTGCCATAATGATAATACTTCAATAGGTTGCCCAATAAAGTCTCTTATTTTTTTTGCTATGGAGAGAAAGGATACAAGAGCGGAAATAGCAACTCCCTTGGGAGAGATGTTTCTCAAATCCCACACAGGAATTGTTTGTTTACCTTTGGCATAGTCACTCCTTAGCTTATCGAGTCCTGGGGACAGATATAAGTTAAGGCTATTGAAACTAGACAAAGGACCAACGTTTATTTCTAAAATGTCCCTATCGGCCATAAAAAGAAAATACTTAGGATTACGGAACCAAGATAAGAAAATCTATTTATTGAAAAATGACAAGTATTTCATACTGTATTGCATTGAGGTAATTGTCACGCATCTGATCAAGCAATTAAATTGACAATTATCTGATGGAGAATTAAATTTTTATCAGATCAGATCACATCATGCCCTCATCAGCAAATGAATAGTATCCTTCGGTGGTGACGATTACATGATCCATCAAAGAGATTTCAAGGAATCGGCCACCTGCTTTAAGTTTTCGCGTAAGGTCAATATCTGACTGACTTGGTATAAGATTTCCTGAAGGGTGATTGTGAGCGACTATTAACCCACTGGCATTTGCTTTTAAGGCGGCTGCAAAGATGATCTTTGGATCAGCAACCGTACCTGAAACACCACCCGTAGAGACTTCCATGATTCCCAATACCTCATTAGCCCTATTTAAGAACATTGCTTTGAACTGCTCTATGAATTCAAGCTTCGATTCGTCCCAAACACTACGTAGGATTTCATAAGCATCTTTCGAGGTCTTAATTCTCGGACGTAAGGAAGGCTTAACATTTGTTTTGTAGATCAGCTGAATTTCAGCTACCTGATAACTGGGTGTGGTTTCATTGATTGGCTTTTCCATAATCATAAGGTTTAATTATGGTCCACCACAAGACCTTGGAAGGAACCATGGGCAAGAAGCAATGGAATAAATTGCATGCGCGGAGGTCGCGGGTTTATGCCGGACGTTCTTGCAACCATGTTCCGACCACAGGTCTACCTTTGGAGCAAAATTAAATGCTTGGAGTCTCCAGCTATGGGGTTAGAAATTGTTGTGTAAAGCTTTGAAGGCGGAATCACTACAGTAAACTTGTAAGAGCCAGATGCGAAAGGTCTGTAAACGGTGGGAAGGAATACTAAAAAAAGGTATAAAGTTAAGGCCAGAGGATGTGGTGCTTTCTAAATCCTGCGACCTCGTTTCTTTTTTTTAAGTGTTGCTAATTTCTCTTCTTGTGAAGTCCTTGTCTGATCCTTCTTTTTGTTAATGACTTCAAGTGCTTGTATATCCTCTTGATCGACCTTTCGATTGATCGCCAGTTTACTCAAAATTAAGTCGTTATAACCAATTACCGGAAATGTAGATCCATCGATCTCTGCTAGGGTTGAATTTTTCTTTACTTCCGAAAATGTTCCTACCCCGGAAATTGAAGGTAAAAAATCGGTATGAAAGCCTTTGTGAGGAATTTTAAGAAACGTACGCTGAGGATCAAAGACGATTTTTTTAAGGTCTGTTGTATCCACTTTTAATTCTTTTAAAGCGTTTAACAGCTTTTGAAAATTATGTAAGGATGGTTTATACCAAAAGTCAAAGTCTGCCTTAATTTCTGGTTTAAGTAATGATATTGTAGAAGGTCGTCTATATCCGTAAACACTTACTGCAAATCCACCCACGATCATGAAATCAACTTCATGTTTAGTTAATACGTTGCAAACAACAGCCATTTGCTGCGTCACAATCTCATCTGAATTCATTGATTAAGTTGTTTTATGCTTGGGATTGCTATTTCGGTTGTTGCTTCCCTTTACAAGTTTAACCGAGGAAATTAAGGTAGTCCAGATTTTAGCTGTCTGCTTTCGCTCTTTTGACGTAAGCTTACTTACCAGCTCTTTTTCGAGCTTGGTTTTCTCTTCAAAACTGTGGTAAAGAATTGGCTTAATCATACTTGTCGAAAACGGAATTACTTTGCAATAAGTTTCCCTAAAGTTACAGTTATGACTGTAGATTTCCCACACTGATTAAGAGTTTTGATATCTCCAAAACAAACTTTGAATCGTCCCTGACTCCTCTAATGAAATGAGTACTCATACCCATTCATTTCCTTAAGCCGCCAGAGAGCCAGTTGTGGAAAGGCTGTCAAGGGTGCGAGGGGAAATACTCAAAGGAAAGCCAAATTTTTCCCGCACGTGCGAAGCCCTTGACAGGCTTGGAGCAACGGCTAATTTTGGCGTTGGAGATGAATGACTTTAGACAAGATTATGGATAATAAAATCTTACAATCTTAACATTTGTTCACTCTTTGAAAAGCCGAGTTCCGAGGCTTTTT
>JBBSCW010000124.1:0-9023 GCA_038249855.1 Bacteroidales bacterium | reverse complement strand
TCAAGAACATTCCAAGTGTGTGGAAAATTTACTTTTTCAGCTAACTTGTCATTCATATCTCCTTTTGTGAAGAGCCATAATTCATTAAGTGAATACTGGATACGACTCGCATCAACCATTGGGAAACAAAAGAAAAATAGGATGTACAACAGAGAAAAACGTCTTAAAATAGTCATAATAGTTGCAAGTTTTTAGTAACAAGTTACGAGAAAAAAAAATCATTTTTTGAATATGCAAATATAAACGATAGTAAACACACACAATAGCATAAAAGTACAGAACAAAGTCAAAATAGTTCAAATCGACTTTTTATGAGTAAAAATTAAGACCTTATGATATTCTCCTAAAATAAGAATGAGATCAATCTTTATACTAAATGCAAACACAGCGCATATATTAATGATTTGAACAAAGTTTCTAATTAATTGGACGATATTAGTATCAGCTCTGTAATATAATTAAGACTTTTGTTGAAAAATATACCCATGCGAAAACCAACGAAAACAACTTCAATAATAAGTATTTACCATATAAGTTTGGTAATGACATATTTTGTTGGGTTTTTCTGCGTTATATCAGCAATTTAACATACAAGAAAAATAATGCTAAGCAATGGTGAGATTATTTTTCTAAATCACGAAGACAGACATTCCAATCGATATGATTAAGAAGTATTTCTTGAGTTTGTAGAAAATAACAAAGTCTATTTAAGTAAATGTATAAAATAATGAAGAAATCAAAACTAATAATACTGTTATTCATATCATTGACATTGAGTTCGTGTTTCACAAAACAAAAATCGACTCAGAGCATAGTGGATAAAAGTTTGAAATTCTCGACCGAACAATCAATGATTTTGTACCGTTCTATTGAGAAAATGCCCGATAAATTACCCAAGACCATGAATAAAAATGGCGACTTGGTAACATCCAACGATAAATGGTGGACGAGTGGTTTTTATCCAGGAACACTTTGGTATTTGTACCATTATTCAAAGGATGAAAATGTAAAAACGGCTGCACGAGAAATGACTCAGCGGGTTGAAGAACAACAATATACAACTGACAATCACGATGTTGGTTTTATGATTAATTGTAGTTTTGGAAATGCTTATCGATTCGCATCCTTGCCTACCGATAAAGCTGTACTTATTAACGCAGCACGCTCATTATCAACTCGTTTCAATCCAAAGATTGGTTGTATTAAATCCTGGGACAAAAGAGAATGGGAGTATCCAGTGATTATTGATAATATGATGAATTTAGAATTACTGTGTGAAGCTACCAAATTGACTGGTGATAGTAGTTTTTACAAAATTGCCGTTTCACATGCCGATACTACGCTCAAATATCATTACAGAACTGATGGAAGTGCTTACCATGTGATTAACTACGATACAATAAATGGCGGTGCAAAAGCTAAATTCAATCATCAGGGAGCATTCGACGAATCGACTTGGGCACGTGGTCAGGGGTGGGGATTATATGGTTACACGATGATGTATCGTGAAACTGGAAAAAAAGAATATTTGAATCATGCCATTAAAATTGCCAATTTAATTATCAACCATCCCAATTTACCCGAGGATAAAATTCCATATTGGGACTTTAATGCTCCAAACATTCCAAATGAATTGAAAGATGCATCAGCTGGGGCTATTATGGCATCAGCTTTGATAGAATTATCTACCTTTGTGCCCAAAGATCTTTCTGCAAAATATCTGTCGATTGCCGAACAACAAATTCGCAGCCTGTCATCGGATAAATATTTGGCAAAAAAAGGCAAAAATGCTGGTTTTATACTGAAGCACAGCGTTGGATTTATGGCCAAAGACAGTGAAGTAGATGCTCCACTTACTTATGCCGATTATTACTATGTGGAAGCAATGCTGCGATACAAGAATTTATTAAATGCTACTGATGATAAATAAACAAAGTAAAACACTAAATAACTTTAAGCAATGAAAGGGTCATTAAAACTATTTTTATTTATATTTTCTTTTCTTTTTGGATGTTCAATGCTCATTAGTGCTGAACAAAAAGGAATTGAAATAACAAACAAACTCCTCGAACATCCCTGTTTGTTTTTTCAAAAACAAGATGAAAACGTATTAAAAAACAAGCTTGCATCCGAAGTATTATTAATGCAAACCCATCAATTGATAATAGACGAAAGTGATAGTTTACTTCTATCGCCTTTGCTAAAACGCAATCAGGTTGGGCGACGAATACTTCATACTTCGCGAGAAAGTATCAGACGAATTATGTATTTATCCTACTCATTCAGAATGACAGGCCAGATTAAGTATAGCAAGCGTGCCGAAGAAGAGATGATAAATTTAGCTAGTTTCAATGATTGGAATCCAACTCACTTTCTGGATGTTGCTGAAATGACCTTAGCACTTTCTATAGGTTACGACTGGCTTTTCGACCAAATATCAGCCAACAACAAAGCGATTATTGAAGAAGCTATTTTGAACAAAGGTATCCGACCATCAACTGAAACGAAATACAACAAGTGGTTGAAAAATACCAACAACTGGAATCAAGTATGCAATGCAGGTATTTCAGCTGGTGTCGTTGCTATTTTCAACACAAACCCTTCGGAGTTTGCTCCGTTATTGCAGCGTGCTATAAGCTCTCTTCCGCTTGCAATGCACGAATATGCAAACGATGGAGGATATCCCGAAGGATATAATTACTGGGGTTATGGAACTACCTTTAATATTTTGATATTAGAAATGCTCACACAAAACTGGAAAACTGATTTTGGACTAAAAGCATTCCCAGGGTTTATGCAAACTGCAGTGTTTATGCAAAATATGGAAGGTAACTTTTTGCCAACGAAAAATAATTCGTATCGAGATACACACTCTTTTAATTATGCAGATGGTAATGAAAGCAGTACCTTAAATCCAGCCATGTTTTGGTTTGCTGGGGAAAATAACGATAATAGTATCGTGTTTTCAGAAATAAAAAAGCTCAAAACCAATTTGGAATTTGACCAAAATGAGTTACGAAAAAATAGATTTTTACCCTTATTGTTGGTTTGGAGCAAAAACATTGATTTTAAGAATATTGCAACTCCAAAAAGAAAAATGTTTGTCTCGAACGGCAAAACGGAGACTGCGATGATGCGAACTTCGTGGACTGATAACAATGGGATATATGTTGGCATAAAGGCAGGAACGCCTTCGGCAAGTCACCAGCACATGGATGTTGGGTCATTTATATTGGAGGCAAATGGAGTGCGTTGGGCAATGGATTTTGGAAGTCAGGATTATAATTCATTAGAATCTCAAGGGGTTGACCTTTGGAACCGAGCTCAAGATTCACAACGTTGGGATGTATTCCGATACAAAAATACTTCGCACAATACGCTAACCATCAACAATAATAAACAATTAGTAGCTGGAAATGCATATGTAAAAATTATTTCAGAAAAAGAAACAAATATGGCTGTATCGATGGATTTGACATCTCTTTATCAGTTTGATGCCAAGAAAGTTGAACGGAAAATTTCATTACTCAACAAAAATAAGCTACTGGTTGAAGATTTAGTGAGTACCTTAGATAAAGAAATTGTATTGCGCTGGAATATGTTAACAAAATCAAGTCCAGAAATTATTGATGAACAAACTATTAGACTTACCCAAAATGACAAAAAAATGATAGTAAAACTAACAGGGATTGATGATGGAAAAGCATTTATAAATTCCACAGTTTCACCCAATGCGTATGATCCATCAAACGATGGTACATCATTTATTGGTTTCGATATCATAATTCCTGCAAATAGCTCAAAAAACTTGATTGTTACTTTTACGCCAATCAATTAACAAATTTAGATTATTATGAAACTTAAAATCAACTTAACATTATTCCTTGCCTTGGTTGTAGGAATATCAAGCTCAATTTCTGGTAAAACATCCCAAAATCAAAAAGATAGAGTTTTTTGGGTAAATAGCCTGACAAAAATTGCTCATCCTGTTCTTTTTAATCTAAGTCAAAATACGCTGCGAAAAAATATGCCCGTGGAGACTACCAAAGAAGGCAGTACCCGAGGTCGTGAATTGGTTTCACATCTCGAAGCAGTGGGGCGTACCATTTGTGGAATTTCTCCTTGGTTAGAATTGGGCATTGATGATACGAAGGAAGGAAAATTGCGTGAACAATATATTTTAATGACGCTTGCAGGACTTAAAAATGCAGTGGATTCTACTTCGCCTGATTTCTTGAATTTCTCAGGCGACAAACAAGTGCTGGTAGATGCAGCATTTTTAGCTGAAGGTTTTTTACGTGCACCCAACCAACTTTGGGGAAGGTTAGACAAAAACACACAAACGCTCTTGATCAATTCAATGATAGAAACCCGAAAGATTAAGCCGCTCGAAAGTAATTGGTTGCTTTTTTCGGCTACTGTTGAAGCATTCTTGTATAAATTTACAGCTAATTGTAATTTTGAAACCATCGATTATGCCTTGAATAAATTCCAACTTTGGTACAAAGGGGATTCTTGGTACGGCGATGGCGAAATGTTCCACTTCGATTATTATAATAGTTTGGTTATTCACCCCATGATGTACGATGTGCTGGCAACAGTCCAACATGTATCGCCGAAATATGCTGAACTTTTCAAAATTGAATCCGACCGCTTGGTGCGTCATGCCGAACAATTAGAACGCTTAATTTCGCCCGAAGGTACTTATCCTGCATTTGGCCGTTCATTAGTGTATCGTTTTGGAGCTTTTCATGCGCTTTCGCAAGTGGCTTTGCTTAAAAAATTGCCTACCCACGTTTCTCCCGCACAAGTTCGCTCGGCTTTGACTGCGGTTATTTGTAATCAAATTTCACAAAAAGGAACTTTCGATAAAAATGGTTTCCTAACACTTGGATTCTGTGGACATCAACCGGAAGTCTCTGAATTCTATATTTCCACGGGAAGTTTATACCTAAGTTCAGCT
The DNA here is from genome assembly GCA_038249855.1 of Bacteroidales bacterium. Classification (GTDB taxonomy): domain Bacteria; phylum Bacteroidota; class Bacteroidia; order Bacteroidales; family Paludibacteraceae; genus Paludibacter. Next base: position 4,060 of record JBBSCW010000124.1, on the reverse strand, counting down.
GTTTTTCTTCCTTTGGGTTTACCTCCTACAGATGAGTTTTGGTCGAGTAAAAAAGCAGATTGGACCAATAAAAAAGCTTGGTCGGGTAACAATTTACGAGTAGATAAAGCATTAAAAAATTAAAAATTATGACTGAAAATCTTTACAATTTGAATGGAAAAATAGCCTTAGTTACCGGCGGCGGAAAAGGCATAGGTCTAGCAATAACCAAGCAATTAGTGGCAGCGGGTGCTAAAGTTATCATTACCGGACGCACAGAACCTACTTTGATGGCGGCTTGCAAAGAAATTGGAGGAAATGTGTTCTATTTAGTTCATGACATGACCGATTTCAATGCTTATGATGATCTGATTCAGCAGCTTAAAATCGCAACTCCAAACATTGATATTTTGGTAAATAATGCCGGAATCAATCTCAAAAAATGGGCAGTAGATACTTCTGTACAAGAATTTCAGCATATAATTGACACCAATCTAACAGGAGTTCATGCTTTGACTTCGCAAATTTTGAAAAATTTTATGATTCCACAACAGTCTGGATCTATTATTTTTATTGCTTCCATGGCTTCCTTGTTTGGTATTCCACAAGTGGTGGCTTATTCATCCGCAAAGTCAGGTTTGATAGGAATGATGCGTACTTTGGCAGTAGAAGTTGGCACCTATAATATACGTGCTAACGCCATTGCTCCAGGTTGGATTGAGACTGATATGTCGGCAAAAGCGATGGCGAGCGATCCGAAACGCAGGGAAAAAATTCTCAGTCGTACACCACTGGGCACTTTCGGAAAGGTAGAAGATATTGCTACTGCAAGCGTATTTTTAGCTTCTGATGCTGCTGCTTTTATTACTGGTGCAACTATTCCGGTTGATGGTGGCATTTCTATTGGTTTTTAAAATAAACACAGAACTCACAAAATCTTCATTAAAAACATGAAATTAGGTTTCAATTTATATAAACACATGCTAACGCCTGAAAATTACAGGTTTGCACGTCAATGTGGTGCTACTCATGTGGTTGTTCATTTGGTGGATTATTTTAAAAAAGCGACCAAAACTGCTCAATCTGATGACCAACCAGTGGATGATGGCGATGGTTGGGGAATTGCCGATTACGAGGATGATTTTATGTGGACGGTGGATTATATGAAGCAGTTGAAAGCTGAATTAAATAGTTATGGATTAGAATGGTATGCTATTGAAAATTTTAATCCAGCACATTGGCATGATATTTTACTGGATGGACCGCAAAAGAACGTACAAATAGTCTTTTTAAAACAAATTATTCGCAATATGGGCGAAGCTGGAATTCCGTGCATGGGATATAATTTTTCCATTGCAGGTGTTGCCGGACGCATCAAGGAGAATTATGCGCGTGGTAGTGCAGTTTCGGTGGGGATGAATGGAATTAACGAAAATTCTATTCCCGACGGCATGGTTTGGAATATGAATGTGAGTGGTGGTACGATTCAGTGAAAATTGATGCTGAGGGACGTTGGAAAGTTCAATTGCCATCGCAATTATAGTACCACTGCTTGCACTTTGAGTTTTGAAATTTTGCATCAACCGAGCACTAAACAAAGTTTCAATCGAATATGGAGAAGAAAGTTAGTCACTTAATTCAAGCGGCTTATTATATTGCACAAGCTGATAATTACCCAATGATTCGTTCGTTCAGAGCCAGTTATTTCAACAGTGAAACGCCAGAAGAACGTGTGAATGGAAGTTCAGGTTCTTGGTTTGCTTGCAGCACTGCCGAAATAGCTGAGAAAGTTTCAGCAGTAGCTTATGTTTTTGCCCGCAACTTAAATGCAGATCTGCAAATCCCAATTGGTATTGTACAATCCTATCGTGGCGGCACTGAATTGGAAACTTGGATGAATAAAGCAACTGCATTTACATAATTCAACTATCATTTCAAAATCGGTATTTAGTGTCGGCACCATGAGCCACTAAATAAACTTTCCGTCAGGCGAGTCTATCCTGTTTTCACCAAAGTCCACAAATTGAGGCAACCCTATTCTGATAGGATAATTATTCATCCTTGTTTCACAAAAAAAGAGCTTGGATTGAGAATTTAACCACCAATACTTTTAACTTCTAATTTACAAGTGATACTATTTTGTCAAAAGTTTTTTTAATAATTAGCATTATTTGACAGATTGTTTTTAAATCTTTCTTGTTTTTTAAGAAGAATTTATCAAAATCCACTTGGTATCCTTTTATTTGCCATGTATTAACCTACAATATATAAGTAATTTGACTTAATAATTGAGTTTTGACTTAGAAAAATCTATTATAATCGGTTTTAGCTAAATAAGTATCGGTTTCGTTTTGAGCTAAAACATATCTTTGTAATCATATAATCACAGAAAAATTGAATTTCAAATGACCTTTCTATTTATATCTAATTCATGAAAATAAAAAGTACAAATATCATACTCCTTTCTCTCTTTACATTCATTTTTTCTGGTTGCTCTGATGAATTTCTTGAACAAGCCCCTAAGACTGCATTAATTGAGGAAGTATTCTATCAAGATTTTGTAAATGTAGATATGGCAGTCACCTCAATTTATTCGAGACTGTGTTTTAATGGCTACGATATTTTTACATTAATGACGCAGAGTGCTATGTCAGATGATGCCGAAGTAGGTGGTGGATCTGCTGCTGACTGTGCAGAATGGAAAGAGATGGATATATTCTCACATACTTCAGGTAATGCGAGAATTCCTATTTTATGGAGTGTGAATTACAAAGGTATCCGTTTAGCCAATAATGCTATTAAATACTTGCTGCTGTTGAAAGAACAAAATGCCTTGGTAAAAACAAGACTTGCCGAAGCCAAGACTTTACGAGCGTATTATCATTTCGAGCTTTTAAAATTCTTTGGCGGAATTCCTATTGTTGATATGGTTTTGAGTCCTGAGGAGTTTTATGCTGAAAGAAAACCGATTGCGGAAGTGTTACATTTTATTCAAAAGGATTTAGAAGAGGCTTATCCTAATCTAACTTTAAGATCTCAATTGGGTAAAGATTTAGGTCGGGTAAACAAGGGGATTGCTCAGTCGCTATTGGCTAAAGCTTATTTGTTTGAGTCTTCTTATGCTAAAAACTATCCTGGTGATTCACGTTTTGGAATCTGTGTAAACAGATATGCTGATGCACTGAAGATGGCTGAGGATGTTATCAACTCAAAAGAATATGAATTGGTGGGTATAAATGGCGAACGCTTTCCATCGTGGTGGGGATTAAAAGCTGACGGTACTAATAAAACTTTCGATGGAAAAATAAATGCTTTCCGTTGGATATTCAGTGTTGCTGGCGACAATTCAAAAGAATCGGTATTTGAAGCCCAAAATGTAAACGATGGTGTGGGTTATTTTGTGACTAAAGGAAATGCTCTAACGCAATATACAACATCTCGTCTAACCACATTAACTCCAACTAATACTTATGGTTGGGGATTTAACTGCCCTACAAAATATATGATCAATGCATTCCAAAATAAGGATGCAAGAGAAACAGATTTAGCAGCAGAAAATAAAGAGATTATTGCTAAAAATGGAGATCCACGATTCTTCACAACTGTGGGTGAAGCAGGCACCGAAATGTTGATTAGAGGAAGTATAGACGCTTCAAAACCCTTAGTTTGGGCAGCTATGACATTTGATGTTCCACCTTTTACAATTTGTAGAAAATACGAAGCACATCCTGACGAGTCAATTTTAAGCACAACTAAAGCTTCCAACGAGGCTGGACCAATCAACTGGAGATTAATACGATATTCGGATGTAGTATTGATGGCTGCCGAAGCTGCTTTTGAAACCAACGACAAACCCAAAGCAATGGCTTTTGTGAATTTGGTTCGTAAAAGAGCTCGTAATTCTTCTGACAACCCTACTGGTAGTATTTATCCAAAAGATTTAAGTTCAATAAGTTTCACTGACATAGTACATGAACGAAGAATTGAATTAGCCATGGAGCAATCTCGTTTTTATGATTTAGTGAGATGGAATCTAACTGATAAGTATATTGTTGGAGTCGAATCCATGACTTTTGATAAT
>JBBSCW010000123.1:0-9082 GCA_038249855.1 Bacteroidales bacterium | reverse complement strand
TTTTTTGCCTTAGCCTTTGCCTCCGCCTTTTTAACTTCCGTCTACTCGTCCCCGTGTTTAATTGTTTCCTTTTTTGCCTTAGCCTTTGCCTCCGCCTTTTTAACTTCCGTCTACTCGTTCCCTTGTTTACTAGTTTCCTTTTTTGCCTTAGCCTTTGCCTCCGCCTTTTTAACTCCTTTTTTGCCTCAGCCTTTGCCTCCGCCTTTTTAACTTCCGTCTACTCGTTCCCTTGTTTACTTGTTTCCTTTTTCGGTTTCTCCTCTTTTTCCGCCGCAAATATACTTAAAAACGAATTAAGTTTCTATAATTATACAAAAAATAGAAATAATTTGATTTCGCATTGAGTTTATTTCTCTGGTTTGAGTATGACGCCAATGTTTTTTCGCCCGTCCACTTTCACTATAGCAGGTTTTTCAAATCGTACATGTCTTAAATAAGCCGATTCGTAAACGGCAGGAAGCTGATTCAAGAATTCTAAATCGAAAGTTCCATCATGCTGAAAAGGATTTATGGTAAAATAAGACACGCCGAGTGAAGTCAAATTCTGAAAAAAGTGAGTCCCCTGACTTGGATCTATTCTATATTGATCGAGTCCAGACTCTACTATTACTCGGGCGTTGCTAATCTGTGGCCATTTTACAGGTATGCCCAACCAATGATCGCTTGAACCCCATCTTCCAGGTCCGACCAAAATATAGGGGCGATTTTCATTGCTTAATGATTTATTCAACTTTTCGATATCATAAGCAATAAATTGATTCTTTGAGGCATTAAATGCTTCGGTTCGAACGTACACGATGTCATAAATATCATTCGTTATTCCATGTCCCAAGACATTCTGGCTACTCACAATTGTATTTGTACTTTCAATACTCCCGATATTTTCATGAATAATTTCCTTGCTATCAACAATCGGTCTGATTTGGAGTAAGTAGAATATGTGTTGTTTGGCAGGGGAATAATCCAGGTTGACTGCAAACTCAATTTCCACCGGCCTACCCATCTCGTATTGAGCAATATGGAGTATCTCTTTCATAATACTAGCCAGAGGAAAAACATCATGTTTCAGAATATTAGCAAAGGTGATTACTTTCCGACCTTCGTACAACCCATCTTGAATAACTTCATTTTGAACATCAAATGTAGAAGCTATATAACGCAAAGTACCGTCTGCAAAGGCTTCTTGAACCCGTATTTTCTTCAAATTGAATCCGTCATCCACCTGCGGGACAAAGCAAGTTTGACACAAATCCAGCGCATTGAAGTAGGTTTGTGTTTCACGCAAGGCAAATTCAAGTGTGCTTGTTTGGAGTACATTGTTTGGATAGGCTGGTGAAAAACGCAAGGTTTGCCCGCCATCAACTATGTACTTTCCAAGACCGAGTGCCACATTTACAATACCATCCTCGGGACGCTCGGCTCCTATCGGATAATAATTCAGCGACCGTGCCACTCCCGAAAACGAGGGATAATAGCGATCACCATAAGTATTACCACAAATTTCCTGTAAAACGATGGCCATTTTCTCCTCATCAATTACATTTTTTGTGGCTTTCATATAGGCTTTGGTATCCTGATAAAAAACCGAAGCATAAACCGCCTTGATGGCTTCGGTTATCATCACCAACATTTGCGTTTTACTTGTAGGGTTATAAGGAATCATATACGTGGAATAAATTCCTGCAAATGGTTGATAATGGGAATCTTCGAGTAAGCTTGAAGATCTTACGGCTATCGGACTTGAGATAGCTCCCAGAAAAGCATATAAATCTGCTATAAGTCGTTGTGGCAATCTTGCTTTTAGAAATTTATCCAAAATTTCCTGATCGCTCACATCCGATAACGCAACCGGATACAAATGATTAATTTCCATGAATTCCGAGAAATTTTCAGTACACAACACTACTGTTCGCGGAATAATAATTTGGGTATTCTCAAACTTCTCAAAGCTTTCATTTCTTTTAATCATGGCATCGATAAACGCCAAACCACGGCCTTTACCACCGAGCGAACCCTCGCCTATACGCGCAAAATTAGAATACTTATCAAATCTATCTCGTTGAAATACAGCAACTACACCCCTATTTTTTATTTTTCGGTAATGTACAATCGCATCAAAAATTATATCTCTGATTCTTTGTAAATCATTATCAGTAGGATTCTCAACTACAATCACGTTTTTTAAAAACTCGGCCAATGGAAACATAGCACGAGAGTATAGCCAGCGTGAAATATTGTTCCGTGAAACGTGATAATGCAATGATGTATCACTAATTTTAAAAATACTCTCCTGAAGATTTTTTAAATTCTGAATTCGGATTTCTTCCTCGCCAGTTTCAGGATTTAAAAACACAAAATCGCCAAATCCAAAATTATTAGTGATGGTTTTTCTCAATTCTATATTAAAAGTAAGGGATAATTTATTGATAAAAGCAGCCTCTACTTCGTCCGCACTGGCTTTATTGTCATTATTCGTTGATTCTATCACCAACGGAATTAATTTATCAATCTTTCTTATTTCCTTGCATAATTCAACACCAGCTGTTCGGCATTTTTCCCCTTCCTTCGGAAAATTCACATCGGTAATCACCCCAAGCATATTGTTTTTGTACTTATTGTACAAGTCCAATGCCTCTTCAAAATTTCGAGCTAATAAAATTTTAGGACGACCACGCATACGCAACATTTGTTCATGTTCGTTAAGTGCCTCGGTCATAAATGAGCGTGACTGCTTAAAAACATATTTATAAAGTTGTGGCACAATGGAAGAATAAAACCGAATAGAATCTTCGACAAATAAGATAACCTGCACGCCGACGGAGTTCACGTCTTCCTCCACATTCATCTTATCCTCTATTAATTTAATGATTGCGAGTAAAATTTCTGCGTTCCCCAACCAACTGAACACATAATCGATGGCACTTAAATCCTCGTTAGCGATGCGAAGCGATACTGATTTTGAGAAAGGTGTAAGCACCACAATCGGGATTTCTGGATATTGCTTTTTAACCTCTTTTGCCCATTCAAAAGGATTGATACTGTCGCCACTCGGCATTGAAATGATCAATTCGAAAGATCGATTTTTCAAGTATTCGTTCGCTTCTTCCTGGCTCGAAACTAAGGTGAAACGCGGCGGATATCGGAGGTTTAATGAAGTATACTCATTGAAAATCTGTTCGTCAATTCGCCCATCTTCTTCGAGTACAAAGGCATCGTATTTACTCGCAAAAAGTAAAACATTATATATTCTATGCCGCATTAAATTGGCAAAAGTAGTATCTTTGAAATAGAGTTTTTTTATGCTTTCTGTCTTCATATATTGCTTTTAAAAAATGACCGTAAATATATCTCAAAAATTTGAAATAATACGAATGTAAATAAAATAATAAAAAGACTGCAAAAAATTTGATTATCACAAATAAAAGACTTAAAATTGTACCGCAAACTAAATGTAAGCAAAGTGGCAGTTAATGCAGTCAAATCCTTCACATTATTTGGAGTATAAAGTTAAATACAACATTAATGCTTTCATTATGATAGTAAATTCTGTTTTGAACAGTGATATTCAGAGTTAATAACTTACAATAAGATATTATCAGATCATTTTCAGAATTAAATAACAGCTTGTATAAAGTCAATGCTTAAATTGTAAATGCTTATTAGCTTGTAGCGTATAACTTGTAACTAATATATAAATAAAATATTATGAATATTGAAAAATTAATGCAATCACTCGAAGCAAAACACCCGGGTGAAAATGAGTATTTACAGGCTGTTAAAGAAGTCTTAGTAACTATCGAGGACGAGTACAATGAACATCCTGAGTTTGAAAAAGCTAAAATTGCTGAGCGAATGGTGGAGCCGGATCGTATTTTCACTTTCAAAGTGCCTTGGGTAGACGATCGTGGCGATGTACAACTCAATTTAGGTTATAGAGTTCAGTTTAACAATGCAATCGGCCCATACAAAGGTGGTTTGCGATTTCACTCTTCGGTGAATTTGTCGATTCTAAAATTTTTAGGATTTGAACAAACTTTTAAAAATGCACTTACCACGCTACCCATGGGTGGTGGAAAAGGAGGATCAGACTTTAATCCACGAGGAAAATCGGATGGAGAAGTGATGCGCTTTTGTCAAGCATTTGTTTTGGAATTATGGAAACATATTGGTCCTAACACCGATGTTCCTGCTGGCGATATTGGCGTTGGTGCACGTGAAGTAGGCTATATGTATGGTATGTATCGCAAATTGGCTCAGGAAAATACTGGAGTTTTTACTGGCAAAGGACTTGAGTTTGGAGGTTCACTGGTACGTCCAGAAGCAACTGGTTTTGGTGGACTGTATTTTGTTAAACAAATGTTCGAAACAGCAGGTATGAGCCTTCAAGGAAAAACCATTGCTATCTCAGGTTTTGGTAATGTGGCTTGGGGTGCAGCACTAAAAGCTACTGAATTAGGTGCCAAAGTGGTTACAATATCAGGACCAGATGGTTATATCTATGACGAAAATGGAATTTCGGGTGAGAAAATTAATTATATGCTTGAACTTCGTGCAACTTGCAACGATATTGTATCGCCTTATGCCGAAGAGTTTGGAGCTGTATTTGTTCCAAATCGTCGCCCATGGGAAGTGAAAGTGGATATTGCTTTGCCTTGTGCGACTCAAAACGAATTGAACGAAGAAGATGCTCAACATCTGATTGATAATAAAGTAATTTGTGTTGGTGAAGTTTCCAATATGGGATGTACGCCAGAAGCCATAGAACTATTTATTCAGCATAAAGTAATGTATGGTCCAGGCAAGGCTGTAAATGCAGGTGGTGTAGCTACTTCTGGGCTGGAAATGACCCAAAATGCCATGCACATATCATGGACTGCAGCCGAAGTTGATGCCAAATTACATCAGATTATGAGCGAAATTCACAATCAATGTGTGCGTTATGGTCGCGAAAGTGATGGCTATATCAACTATATGAAAGGTGCAAATATTGCTGGTTTCCTCAAAGTTGCCAAAGCGATGTTGGCACAGGGTATAATTTAGAACAACACTTTTCTTTTACATTGAATAATTTTATTTAAATTTGTTCCCTGAAGTAATTTTTACTCAGGGAACATTTTTTTTTGACATATTCAATAATAATAGTCTTATGGAAGTATATAAATTTGGTGGCGCATCGGTTCGTTCGCCACAGGGCATACGCAATATTGCTCAAATAGTATCGAGTTTCAAAGGCAATCTTTTTATTGTAGTTTCAGCCATGGGCAAAACTACTAATGCGCTGGAACTTGTGCTGGATGCATTTATGAAAGCTGATAAAAGCCAAGCACTCGAACTATTGTCCGAAGTTGAAAAATATCATTTAGATATTATGACCGAACTTTTTGATGATAAAGTGAGTATCGTAGCAATTATCAAACCTACTTTCGACAAATTGAAAGCGATAATAACTAATTCAATAGGTGATGATTATGATAAATATTATGACCTAATTGTGTCCTATGGCGAAGTTATATCAACACGAATCGTATCGGCTTATTTAATCCATGCCGGAATTGATAACCAATGGTTGGATATGCGGAAATTACTGGTTACCGATAGTAATTACAGAGAAGCCAATGTGCGCGAAAATCTTTCGCAACGACGATTGAAAAAAGCTGTGGACTTCAAAAAATGCAAAGTATATCTGGGTCAAGGCTTTATTGGCGCCAATATGAGTGGAAATCCAACCACACTTGGTCGCGAAGGTTCTGATTTTACGGCTGCCATGGTTGGGAATCTATTGGATGCCGAACGTGTAACTATTTGGAAGGATGTTCCAGGAATTTTGAATGCAGATCCTCGCATTTTTCCCGATACGGTTTTAATTCCAGAATTGAGTTATCTCGATGCGGTTGAATTAGCATTTAGTGGAGCACAAATTATACATCCCAAGACAATAAAACCACTCGAAAATAAGCAGATTCCTTTATATGTAAAACCTTTCGATTATCCAACGGAGGCAGGTTCGGTCATAAAATCGGAAACCTCCAAACCCATAGAAGTTCCTGTATTGATACTTCGACAGAATCAAGTGCTTGTTACCATGCGCCCACACGATTTTTCTTTTGTTCTCGAAGAAAGTCTTTCGAAAGCTTTTAATACCATGAACAGGCATCGACTGAAAGTTTCGCTAATTCAGTCTTCAGCCATCAGTATTTCGGTTTGTGTAGATAATACGCGCTATTTGTCGGGTGCATTGGACGAATTAGCCAACGATTTCAATGTAAATTTCAACGACAATTTGGTGCTGCTGACCATTCGTGGCGTAAACGATGAAATTATAGAACAAAATACACAAGGACGCACCATTCTACTTACCCAACTCACAAGGAGAATAGCTCGCTTTTTAATGAGGGAAGAGGATATGAAAGAATAGTTATATTTTTGTAATTTCATTTCCCCACTTCAAAATAAAAAACTTGATTTACAAAAACAAGATTAATTGCAACTCAACATCATCACTTATGAATTTGAAAAAAATAATTTCGTATTTCCGTACTGACGAATATAAAGCCTTAGCTTACAGGATTTTTTTAGTTTATTTGTTTTACTTCGTATCCCGAACTTTATTTGTAATTTACAACCTAGATCTTTTGCACATCGAATCGGTAGGACAATTTCTGAAACTTGCCTACCATGGTTTAGTTTTCGACACCACAGCCATTATTTATATTAATTTGCTTTTTGTTGTTTTATCTATTTTACCTTTGTTTGTCAACACACATAGATACTTTCAGCGGGTACTCTTTTATTTGTACTTCACTACTAACCTGATAGCGATTTCAACTAATTTTTTGGATTTCGGTTACTACCGTTTCAATTTAGCCCGATCAATGAGTTCGGTAATGGAAGTAGTTCAACATGAGTCGAATGTGGGAACACTTTTTTTGTTGTTCCTTAAAAATTATTGGCACATATTTCTACTCTTCTTTGTCACAGCCTTTGTTTGGATTTATTTGTATAAATTGATAAAAGTAAAACATACTGTTATCAATCAAAAAATCAACTACTTACTCTCTTCTTTTGTAGGGATAGTTTTAATAGGTTTACTTGTGGTGGCAGGGGTGCGTGGCGACCTAAAAAAGAGTACTCGTCCTATTAACTTGGTAGATGCCAATAAGTATGTAGAACGAAAAGAACATGCCGACATAGTACTTAATACGCCCTTTACCATTATCCGAACTATTGGTGCGAATAATTTCAAAAAAGTTAATTTTGTAACTCAAAGCTATATTGATCTACATATACAACCTATCAAAACGTATCACAATCATCCAACGAGCAAGCCTAATATTGTGATATTTATAATGGAAAGCTTTGGCCGTGAGTATTCGGGAGCATTTAATAAGCGCGAGAAAATTCAAAATTTTAAAAGTTACACTCCTTTTTTGGATTCACTTGCTGCTAATAGTTTGATATTTAACAATGCCTATGCCAATGGTCGTAAATCGATTCATGCTATGTCATCGATATTAGCTGGAATTCCGTCCTTCAAAACTGCCTACACATCTTCGTTTTATCCCAATCAGAAAACTCAGTCCTTGGTTTCAATTCTGAATGACGAAGGTTACGACACCTCATTTTTTCACGGTGCTCCAAATGGTTCGATGGGATTTCAGGGATTTGGAAACATCCTCGGATTCAATCATTACTATGGCAAAACCGAATATAATAACGATGCCGATTTCGATGGTGTTTGGGCTATTTGGGACGAACCGTTTTTTAAGTATATGAGTCGGGTGCTATCTACTAAAAAGTCTCCGTTTATGGCTACTCTATTCTCAGCTTCTTCACACGATCCGTTTCAAATCCCCAAAGAATATGAAGGTAAATTTCCCAAAGGGACTGTCAATATTCACGAGTGTATTGGCTATTCCGACAATGCTTTACGGCAGTTCTTCAACGAAGCTAAATCCCAACCTTGGTTCAAAAATACCATTTTTGTCATTACTGGTGATCATTGTAATACATCGGCCTACCCAGAATATAAGCAACCGCTTAATTTACACGCTGTGCCAATTCTGTTTTATAAACCCGACAACAGTTTGCAGGGAGAACAAGATCGGTTGGCTCAGCAAATTGACATTTATCCTACGCTACTCGACTTGATTGGTTATCAAAAACCATTTCGTAGTTGGGGAAATAGTCTGGTGTTCGAAAATCCTGCTGTTAAACCATTTTATATTGGATATGCTGGTACAAACTACCAATTTGTTCAAGGAAACTACATCTGCTTATTCGACGGACAAAAGGCAAGCGGATTTTATAATCTGACCGATAAAGATTTGTCTAAAAATCTAATATCATCCAAGCCTCCAACCGAAGAAATGTTGATGATAGAAAAAAATTGTAAAGCATTCTTACAAGATTATTTTCAACGGATAGTTGACAGAAAATTACATCGTTGAATGTAGGCTTGTTGTGGGGCTAGATAATAGCTGCTTATTTGATATACAGAGTGTTATTGGCGGAAAGATGCATTAATCTTTAATAATCACATTTACAGTCTTCTTTACGTTCAATATTCCCAAAAGAATAAAGAATACTTATAAGATGCTGACCGAACACATCATTTCCTATTTTATCAGTACGTTTGTCACGGATGTCCTTGTTTGTGAAATAATATAAGTATTGATACCTTAATCCCCAAGTTTTGTTAAATTTGATTTGAACACCTGCTCCAACGGGTATAATTATGTCCCATCCTGGTACATAACGTTCAGTAAAGTTTACATTCCCAAATTCATATCTTCTTTGTACACTACTCATTGAGTAATTGGCAAAACCAATACCAATAGTAAGAATAGGCGAGAAAATATTCTCTCTGTTTAATATATAACCGTTGTCTAACTTGTAATTAACCAAAGCACTCAGATCGAATTTATTTGAAAGAAAATTATGATCGTTACCAGCATAATATCCGTAACTTGCAAAATTACCGTTAATACCAACATCAAACGATGGACTCATATTTACTGAAAATGTAGTTCCTAAACCCCAATACTTCCAATAATTTTTTTCATAAAATCTAAATATGGTGTTT
>JBBSCW010000122.1:0-9091 GCA_038249855.1 Bacteroidales bacterium | reverse complement strand
TTTCGTTAAATGCGAAAAGCGTTAACCAAGCTTTCTTGTCTAATGCAAAAAAAGCTCCCCAGCCCATGTTATTTTCGTGAATTACCTGTATGATAAGTCTATTTATCCGTTCAGTTGTCCAGCGTGGTAAATGTGCAATCGTTATCCAATATGTATTTTCTAAATAATCGTTCATATTTTTATTCAATTAGTTAATATCTCCTCCTATTGTTTTTGCAATTAGCAAGGGAGCAATTTCCGCAGCACCCAACAGAGTCAAATGCAGTCCGATTTCCTTTATCGTGTAACCGCTATCAAAAATATCATCTATCAACAATATCTTTTTACCTTCAATTTCCTCTGGCGATTCATACTTAAATTTTCCATGCACATTGTCTTTCTTGGATATGGCACTATGAAAAATCTTTTGAGCTTCAGTTGGTACGGTTTTCTTGAGTTTGTGCGATAGGGTTATATTTAATGTGGACGCTATTTTCTCTGCAAAATGTTTTACCAAATCACCCGATTCGGTGGGTGGTACATAGAGTATTAAATCAAATTCCCCTTTTCCATAATGTTTCCGGAATGCTTTCAGCGTGAGAATAAGCAACCAGTCAGGGAAATCGCCTCCTCCATCGTATTTAGAATGATGCAAAGCCGCTCCCACATTGGAAACTCCGTAATAGGATGCTGCAACACCATTCACAATTTTACTTTTCTGCGTTTCTACATCCAGCAAAGGAAAGAAAGTTTCGCGGAACTCTTGCAATTTTGCTTCCATTTCAGCTGTAACAGTGACGCTCAAGGTTCGATGAAGGTCGTTATCGCATTTACCGCAAGTACTTTGTTTTTCATCGCCCAGATAATTGCAAAGATACTGCATTCTACAAGTTTTTAATCCCGTAAAAATAAGCATTTTTTCTAATTCTTCATGTTGAGCATTTCGTAAAAGTTCAAATTGACTATAATCAAAAACAGGAGCATCATGATTGTGAAAATACTTCTTCGATTTAGCCTGTTGCTCATTGATTATGCCCTGTTCCATTAAGTCAGAAAGGATTACACTCACCTGAGTTTGTTTCAGATTGGTGGCTTTAATTATCTCATTGCGGCCTAGAAATTCACGTTTAGTTACTGCCATTACCCTTTCGTAATCAACAATTGGTGGTTTAGTTCCGTCAATAAAATTTCGGGGCAATTCTTCATCTTTATGCGGATTAAACAGCAAAATAGCGTAGGCAATTTCGCCATCCCTACCCGCTCGACCTATTTCCTGATAATAATGAATAGGAGATTGGGGCATTTGCGTGTGAATAATAAATCGTATGTCGGGTTTGTCAATTCCCATCCCCAAAGCATTGGTTGACACTACGCAATCATAATTATTATTGATAAAATCAGACTCTACCCGTTTTCGTGATTCTGCATCGAGTCGCCCATTGTAAGCAGCTGATTTAAAGCCAAGATATTGAAACCAATTTGAATAAATTTCAGTATTGGCTTGTGTTCCGGTATAAACAATACCTGTTTTTTTTAATTTGGGTAAATACTTAGCCAACCAAAAGAATTTTTCATCCTCACTTTGCACAGTTATCACAAACAAACTCAAATTAGAACGCATCAACTCACCACGAATAGGCTGCAAATCAGAACCAACCTGACTGATAATATCGGCTTGAACTCGGGGAGTGGCAGTAGCTGTAGTTGCCAAAACAGGGAAATTTGTTGGCAATAATTTGACCAAATTCACTATACGCCGATAATTAGGTCGAAAACTTTGACCCCAGATAGAAATACAATGCGCTTCGTCAATCACCACCATGGCTAATTTCATTTCGCGAGCAGCACTTATCCATGTGGCATTCTCCATTCGCTCGGGAGCAATATAAAGAATATCAATTTCATTGTGCTGTGCCTGAGCAATGATTGCTTCATTTTCCTCAGGTTCCTGATTCGAATTAATCGCCGCAGCACGTATTCCTCTTTCCTGCATGCTCCGAACCTGATCACGCATCAGAGCGATCAGTGGTGAAAAAACAATCGTAACTCCTTCAAATTGTGTAGCTGGAAACTGAAAACAAAGCGACTTTCCATAACCAGTTTTCTCAATAAACAAAACTCGCTGTCCAGCAAGCAATTTTTCAATCACCTGCCATTGCAAATCATGAAACTCTGTGAATCCAAAGAGTTCTTGCAGTTTTATTTCAGCTATGGATCGAGTCATCAGCTTATTTTTTTATATCAATTCAAATACTAATAGTTTCAGTGTACATTCCATATTAGTTATTATTCAAGAATATTATAATTGATTTTTCAAACCCCAAAACTACAAAATAAAAATTTAAAAAGTTCAATTTCGTTAAACTAATTTCAGGCGTATCTATTAGTAAAGATTGTCAATCGTTTTTCATGCAGCTATTAGCTATTCTCGGAAATTCTATTTAACCCCAAAATCTTCTTTTTATTTATAAAGCTAAAAAATCCCTTACCAATAACGGCAAAGGATTTATTAAAAATATGTTATTCTTTTTCTACCAATCCAATAACCTCCTGTCACCTTTTAAACTCTGGATTTCAGAGATTTCCTGCGACACTTCCAGCGTACCTTTATATTCCTTGGCGGCATTACGAACTGCAAAATACTGAATCAATACAAACTTTGGTCCCATGTGAATCCAAAACGATGCTACATCTTTTTCGCCTGCACGGAAAGCATTTACAATATCTTCAACCACATGTACACTTTCGGGTGGATGACAAAACTGAACTTTACGACCAATAATGGCAGGAGTTCGTGGAAAAATACGATGAGGTGGATTAGAAAAGAAACGAACCGTATCATTTTCATCCACAAAAGTCATGTCGACTGGCAAATGATTGAAAATCAAATTAAATTGCTCGACTGACAAAACTCCAGTTGGCAAATGTATCTGATCGTCCGATGCAAAAAACTGCTTTTCTTGAGTATTTGTTGGTTGAGTGATGGTGGCAAAAGGTAAACCTATCTTGATGGTTTGTGCTAACATTTCTTGCAATATTTCTGCTGTAAACGTTTCCAAAATGATAGGGAAAAGAATTTTTTCTTCACGTAGAATAATAGTATTCAGATTGAAGAAAACAAGTCCAAGAACATTGTTGAATTCCTTTAAATCAAGTTCTTTGCCTCGCAACATTTCAATCGTCTTACGGATATTTCGTTTGATATCATCGTGGAACGACCACATAATCTTTACGCATTGATGTTGTGGCCATTGAGTTTCCAATAAGGGAAACACAACATTTTCCATGACTGTATAATGCAGCCCAAACTTTTCAATTTCTTCAAATCGGTTGGCTAATTCAGTGCATAATTCAGGTTCTGGATTCTTATTGATAGCCTTGATAATTTCACGCGAATCTTTGAGTTTTGCAAGGGCAATGGCATTATCTTCTGTCAGAACATGCAACACAGAATCCTTTTCGGGACTCAATGCTGGATAAGTGAGCAGCGTTTGAAATAGAATATTAATCAGTTTATTCGACACGAATTTTAAATCGACAATGCTTATTTCTTTCTCCATCAAGATATCAAAGGCATTGATAATATCGTGAGGGATAAATTTGGTAGTCTTTAATTCGTGTTTCTCTATTAGTTCCAAGCCGTTTTGACCTTGCAACAAACCAAGCATGTATGCCGCAAGTTCGGTAGCTCTAAATTCTGATGTATTCGTAAATTCCGACATAGTGTTTTATATAAAATAGTGTTACAGGATTTTAGTAGGTAAAACACAAAAATAGAACATATAAGTCTTACAAATCTATTCCTCCTGAAAAACTTTCAAATTTTAACTTTTACCTTTCAACATCTTTTATTTGCCTAACTTCATAAAATAAATATAAAACAGTTCGTCATTAACCTGATGAATCCAATGCACAAATTCAAGGCCTGATGCCTTATCGATTAATGGAATAGGCAGAAAAGGTGCAATCAATTTATAAATCTTATTGTCTCCTAACTTTTTCAAATCCTCTATAACCTGAGCCACCGGATGTTCACCATTAGCAAGCATTTCGCTTACATCAAACTCATAAACAAGCTTTTCCTGATCGAACCAACTAGGCTTTTTGTAATTATATTGACCCTCTTCGGCTTGAATATCTTCAGATGTTTGGCCAATTTCTGCGCGTAAATGATGTACTAATTCGACAACACTTACATTTCCGATTTGGGCAGCCTGTTGCAATGTTGTTATTTTAGCAACTGTGCGGCGTAATATCGGGTTTTTAAGTTTTTCAAAAGTCGGGACATACGCTATCAAAACCTCTTCCAACTGAGGATAAGCTGTGATTATGTCAAAAACTTTGGTTTTGGGAGTTATTATTAGTTCTTCCTTTATCATGATTGATGTATTTTTATTGTAAAAAAACGACCCCTAACCCCTTCCACGATAGCTATCTGGAGGGGAATTGAGTTAGTTTCGTCTCTTGTATTTTTTTCTAAACATTTACATTATAAATCTTCAAGTCCCCCTTGGGGGATTTAGGGGGCTTCTAACTCTTTATTTATATGAAAGAATTCTTTGTTCACCTTCCAGTTCACGATAAGGAGCAATATTCTGAGATACTTCAAGTGTACCTAAGTATTCGCCTTTCTCGTTTCGTAGCGCAAAGTATTCGATGTGAATCATTTTCGGACCCATTTTAATCCAAAAAGGAGCGCTATTTTGTCTGCCAGATTTGAAATCGTCGATAATTTTATCCACAATATGTGCACTTGCAGGTGGGTGACAATGACGAACATCGCGATTCAAGATGGCACGGTTGCGTTGGAAAATACGTTCTGCGCCTTGCGAGAAATACTTCACTTTATCATCCTTATCCACAAAAGTCATATCGATTGGCAAAGTATTTAGAATTGACATAATTTCTTCGGCTGAAAAGCTTCCGCTAGGTAATTGTATGTTGCTTCCACTTTTTTGGGATTCATTAATAGATTGTTTTTCAGCCCATTCTGGTTTCCAATCTACCTGTGGATCATACAAACAATATCCAATTTCGAGTGATTGTTTGCTTATTTCGTACCATTCCTCTTCGTTCAAAGTATCCAATGACATCGGAAACAAAATTTCATCTTCTTTGGTAATCATATCCTGAGCAGCTTTGGCAGCAACACTCAACACTATTTCAGCAACAGCTTGAAATTCATCCATTGTCATCTCATCAGTTTTCAACACTTCAATACTTCCTTTAATCAGATTACGAATCTCATCGTGTTTTCCCCACATTACTTTCGGAGGTCCGGTAATTCCTTTGTTTTCCAAATAAGGGAAAAGCAAGTATTCTTTACGCTGATAATGTTTATCAACATCGAATAGATTATTGAATAATCCTCTTAGCTTGATTACATTAGCACTCAATTCTTCGTCACTTCCATAATACATTTCCGACATCAATTCAAAAATAGAAGTAGTCAACTTTCTAATTTCATCGTTTTCTTTGCGGAAGACATCTACTGGATGACCTTCGGCAACTGGCAATAATGCCGAAAGATCTACACGACCTTCGAGTACTGCCGAATGCGAATCACAAAGATCCATAATTTCAGATTCAGGCAATCCTTCTGCAATAAGTTCTTGCTCCACTTCCACCACTTCACCATAAGGGATTTGACTTAAAGTGAGCAACAGTTCATTGCGAACAGATTCTTCAGAACCTCCATCATGAATTTTAAGCAAAAGTGCTTTAAGTTTGGCTTTTCTAATCTTAGAATTATTTAGTATCTCGCTCATAATTATACTTTTATCTTTTAAAACAATTATTAATTGTCAGTATTTTGGGCAAAAAATACAGGAGTATTGCATTTAATACTCCTGTAAAAATATTTAGAATGCTGAATTTATTGATTCAACTTTTTTTGAAAAAAATGTTTTGTGTACTAAGTCGTAAACAATTATAAATCCACCAGTTATCATCATTGAATCAGGAATAATTCTAGACCACATCCAGAACTTCATTGGTTCAACTGCACTTCTTAAACGAGTATAGTAATAACCCAAGTCGTGCGCAATACGGGTTTGTTCTATTCCAATTACAAAGGTCGGAACGGCATACAACAATGCTCCGGCAGTTAGAATCCAAAAACCCCATTTACTTAGTTTGTCATCCCAAACCAAGCCTTTTGCTAAGGAGTTGGTGCGTGACGTCATATAAATAAACGCAATTGAAATGTATCCGAATGCTCCCAACAAAGCCACATGTGCGTGAGGCATAATCAGATAAGTTCCGTGTGAAAAATAGCTGATCGTTGGTGTATTAATTACCATGCCTAAGAATCCTGCACCAATCCAGTTCAAAATAGCCGAACCTGCTAACCACATAAATACGGTGTTGAATTCGAAGCCATTGCCAGTTTTGTTTTTCTCACGTTGGTTTTTCATGGCTTCTAATATCATCAATGCCAATGGAAGCGGCTCAAGAGCTGAGAAAATTCCACCTATTGCAATCCAATACTCATCCAAACCTTGCCACCACAAATGGTGTCCGATACCCAATGTGCCGCTCATCATGATTAAAAACAACTCAAACATCATGGTACGAACGGCCACTTTATGCGAAATAAGTCCCAACGAAACAGTAAAGAATGCAATAACACCCGCAGCAAAAAGCTCAAATGTCAACTCAACCCACAAATGGATTACCCACCAACGATAATAATCGTCAATTGTAAAGTTTGGAATAATTTTGTGAACAGGCATCATACCAGCAATATACAAAGTGGCAATCGCAAATGCCGACCAAATTATGGTACTTACCAGTGGATTATTAGTGGCAGATTTCCGAATTAACGAAACTACTAATAAGAACCAGAATACAAGTCCGACTAACAATCCAATATCCCAAACGCGTGCTAAATTTAACAACTCGCGTCCTTCGTTACCAAACCAGAACCAACTTTCGCGTAATTGTCCAGTTGCACCCATGTACAAACCAATCATTGAACCAACTGCAACCACTACCAAAGCAGCCCAAAGCACATCAACCAACCAAGGATATTTATGGTCTTTATTAGCCACCCAAGGAGCAATTAATAAGCCACCTACAAGCCAACCCACAGCTACCCAAAGAATTGCTAATTGAGTATGAATTGAACGTAAAACGTTGAAAGGAAGAATCTTTTGTGAGATAATAAAATCGGCATCGGGTTCAGTGTAAAGATGCGATAAGTAACCACCGATTATCATTTGCACCAAGAACAAACCAGCAACAATAGGGATGTATTTCAGCAATTTAACCTGCGAAGGAAACAGTTTTGTAATTTTTATGGCAGGTTCTAATTTATCATTCGGGTCATGTTTAAATAAATACTCGTATGACAAGAAAATAACGACAATGGTTAATGTCCAAAGAATCAAAAATTCCCACAGCGAAACAATGTGTGAATTAAAGCTTACACCCTGATCCAATTGTGGAACATTAGGCCAGTTATTCGACCAAGTACGATTAGTTCCAGGACGAAGTGTTGAAGCAACTAATTGCGACCAATCGAAGAAAGCTGCAATTTTCACGGCTTCTTCTGGATGAATAATTCCACCCACAAAACCCCGCTGAGGATCACCTTCAACCAACATTTTGGTGATATAAATTACATTGCGATGGTAAGCCTCAGCAGAAGCATCAGTGTAAACTGTTCCTGCTTCAAGTAACTTTGTTTGTTGCTTGATATCCTGCTTAACACGCTCCTTTACTGCACCTCGTTCAATTGCGGTAAGGTCAGCATTGTTTTTCTTATACATTTCCTGTCCGTAGAAATCATACAGATATTCTGTACGGTAATGGAGCATTTCGGTAGTAAAATCGGGTCCGATATAAGCACCCATTCCTAATAAACTGCCCCAGTCTTGAAGGTCAAATTCTTGAAAATAACCTTTTCCCGCTACTACATCATCGTAAGTATATAGCTTTTCGCCACTTACTGATGTTACCGTTTGAGGAATTGGTGGAACCTCTTTCTGCAAATTTGCAGTGTAATAAATCAAGATGGAAACCATAAAGAGCGAGATGATCCAAAAGCCTGTGGTCAGACCTTTTCTACTCATGAACTTGTCAATTAATGTTTCTTTCATTGTACATTTTTTGTTAATAATTTATATTTAGTTGAGAAAAATTGATACTAAACAATTTGATGAGCTAACACTAATGCTTTGGGATACAAAATATTATTCTCTAAATGAACATGAACATGCAAATCATCTTCAAATTCTTCGAGTAGTTTGTAAGCCACCCTGTAAGTATTGCAACCATCCTCAGGAACAGCGTAATTTTTACTTATTTTATTGATGTGATCCATTGTACCACCAGCAAATTCATGTTCGCCTGTCATGCGGGCAATTTCTGATATAATAGTTGCTTTGGCTTCCTCGTTATTGGCTTGAAGTTGTTTCTTGATGGCAGGAAACAGAACAGTTTCTTCGTGATTGAGATGTTGGAGTAATTCTGTATTGATTTGTGCAACCAAATCTTCTATTTCTAATAATTCAGGATGATTCGCACCATGCACTTCGGCAATTTTCTGTGTATAAGCCACTATTTGTGGCAACAACCTGACTACAGTTTTGTGGTGTGTATTCACGATATAATCACACAAAAAATCAACATTCCAATCTTTATAATTATTATGTGCAGAATCAGGACTGTTGTTCTCGATGCTTGCCAACGAAGTTTCTAACTCTTCGAGGTCGAGATTATGTTCTTTGCAAGCTTCTCCCAGATTTTGATTGCCACCACAACAAAAATCGATACCTACGTTTTTGAAAACCTCTGCCGTCCTGATATCATCAGTTACAATTTCGGCAATTTTTAATGCTCTATAATTTTTCATTATTCTTGAATTTTAGTATGAATCTCTATTACTTTCCTTAGAAACGAAGTGTTTTTTAGACAAGATTTTCAAGCCTATTAATTTGTTTCTTAATAATTTAATAATTAATTAGATAGTGTTATATCCAATCAGCTAATAAATTCAGACATCCAATAGCCTCGCAAATTTAAGTGCGACAATTTATAAATACAATTGACAATTTACGAATATATTTATCTGATATAATGTAAGTTACATTTCGTAATAATGCACCGA
>JBBSCW010000121.1:0-9104 GCA_038249855.1 Bacteroidales bacterium | reverse complement strand
TTTTCTTTTTCTTCGATAAACTCATCTATGGTCTGAATACGATTGGCCAATAACCATGCTTCAATTTCACATTTTTTGAAAATTACCTTGGCGTTTCTTTTGTAAAAAGGAATTGCTTTCTCACAAATCATTTTATTGATTGTGTTTACAGCGTAACCGGTTAACTTGCTGCATTCATTTTTACCAAATGTTTCAGGGAAATCTGAATTGATTGATTTTGGGACTTGCGGCGGTGGTAAGATCTCGTCAATTAATTCTTTGAACTGACCAATGGTAAGAGCTGCTAAGGGAGTGTCGTTTGTTGGTTGGAATTTTGTTTCCATATTGATGATTAAATTAAGTTTTTGGAGTTCAATAGCTGCGCAGTCTATTGACTTCCTGAGTGCAAAAGTATCATCAAAAATATAAGCGAATACTATAAATCAAAGGAAATTATAGGGTCGGAGTCCGACCCAGACTGGGTCGGACTGGGTCGGAAAACTGATAAAAAAAGCCTCAAAATGAGGCTGAAATATGGTCGGGCTTTGGGTCGGAAATTCAATCGGTTTTTTGTTTTGAAATAATGATAATTTGTTCTATTTCTTTATGTATTCGGCTGTGTTCGTATTTACTTTTAGTCGGTTTGAAATATAGGGTTGTATTAAAAGCTGTCTTGACGACAGTAGCAATACTTTTGCCGCACAATTGCTGAATGATATTCGAAAGTAATGTTGGAGATCCTTTCCATTTTATGGGCTCAGGAATTCTAACGCATTTTCGATTAAACCAAAAAAGCCAAGTTTCAATGTTTGGTTTCTCCAATTTCTTTTTCTTGTCGAGGTAATGCATGATATTTATTAAACAGTCATTCGAAAGCTTCGATTGAAATTTAGAAAACACTTTGAAGTTTGATTGATTTTCCTCCTCCACTTTTATAATGGCAGTTTCAATTGAAGTTGTTCCCCAATCCTGTTTGTTTGAAGATTCATTTTTATTTGAATCGAAAATATATAAATTGTGTTTATATTTTTCTGCAAGTACAATCAAATCAATTTCGAAACAAAGAAAAAGTTCAATCAATTTATCGACAAAATCCAGATGATTAATTAGTCTGGTGGGTATGTCATAACTGATAAGATCTACTGAAACTTTTATTTTTTGGGATTGAACAATAGCAATCTCAAAAGTTTGTTTGTATAGGTTGTTTCGTTCAGAAATTTCTAATTTTCGTTTATGAATATGACTTTTATCAAAATCTCGCAATAAAATATTTGCATACGCAACTTGTGCCGATTTACTTTTGAGAACAAACAAATTTGTCTCAATCTCACGAATTACTTGTTTGTAAAATTCAATTTGATTAGAAATTCTATTTTCATTTATTTGATCTATAAACTGATTAATCCAAGTAAGATGCTTAAAATCATAATGATTAGTAAAGTTGGTAAAACTGTCTTTTTTAGCAATATTTTTTTCGTCAAAAAAGCCATAAGAAATAATTAACTCTTTCAAGAATATCTTGTCTAAACTGTTGGTTTCGACATTAAATGCTTTAATCCAACATAAATACAATTTTTCTGTGAGCAAATCAAAATCAGCAAGATAGGTGTTAGTAAATTCACGCTTAATCATAAGTTTTTAGATTTTTAGAGTTAGATAATCAGGGGTTGTGATGCAAAAAATGACATGAAAGGAACATGTCATTTTGGATTATCTTTAACGAAAAAAAGTGATTCTTATTATAAAACTTTTACCACTTCATCTATTTCTGCATTTGCAAAACTATCCAGATAGGTGTTTGTTGTTTTCATATCTTTATGATCCAGTATTTGTGAAATTAGCTCTCGCTTTACACCATTATTTTGTAAAGTCATTGCCATGGTATGTCGACTGACATATGAAGTTAGATTTATATCCTCAATGCCAAGCTCCTTGGATAACTTTACAAGGTCATTGTTTACTTTGTATAACCTATGGTGAATGTGTTTATATAATTCTTCGCCATGGTATTTCTCTTTGCTTATTATCGGTAAAAGATAATTGTCAATAGGTACCTTTAATCTACATAACTTATTTATTATGTTTTGAAGCTCCTCAGTGAGCTTTATGCTAATTGACTTAGATTTTTTACTGTACTGGGTTTTTTGTCGCTTATAAACTATGTATTGACCTGTTTCTAACCTTTTGATATTGTCCTGTTTCAGATGTGCTATGTCTACAAAACTCATCCCGTAACTGAAATATGAAAATAAGAAAACTAATCGGGCAAATTGTAAAGATTCAGTTGTTGGAATTTCCGTTTTTATTTTTGTCAGATATTCAGTGGGCAAATATCTTTTTTCTGTTTCCTCCTCTAGTTTGGCAACTTCAAAACCTCCCTTTCCGAATGGATAAGTAGTGCGACTTGCCTCCTCAGATTCTATGGCTAAATTGAGAATAGAACGAAGCTGTTTCATATAGCCTTTCCGAGTGTTCCCACAACAGCCTTTACGCTGTATTATTCGGGTTGTACCATTTTTATTTTTACAAACAGTCTCACGAGGGGTTTGAAGAAAAGCATCAAAATCTCGGATGTATTTAATGTCAATCTCAGAGAATAATCTTTTGCTAAGCTTCTTATCGAAGACATCAAGAATATCCAACGCTCTTTCGTAATTCATTGCATTGCCTACATGACCTGTATTTTTCAAAGTTTGAATGTGATTTTCAAAAAAAGGCTTAACTTTGCCTTTCTTTGCACGGTGCAAGAATGATTCTTCGAACTGATTCAATGTCCAATCAACTTTGTTGCGGTCGAATTCATCAATAACATCCTTTGCTTTAAGAAACTGGCTATTGATATACGCATTGTTTCTCTCATAATCTGAATTAATGCGCTTGTCTTTCTTAAATTGTGAGAATTCATCATTCCACTGTCCGGGAGTGGTTGATAGATTTAGACTGATATATTTGCGTACCCGGTCTTTTGTAATTCTCAAAACAATCGGATGTTCACCATTCTTTAAAATGGTACTTTTGTAAAGGATAATAGATATGTATTTCATACTTATGTTATACTTTGCGTTACACAAACATTACACATTTGATAAAACTTAATAGAAAACAATCAAATATTAATGCTATTTATACGCTGATTAATAAGTACAAAGATAATGAAATACAAATAATTATCAAAATATAAGGGAGTAAATATACACTTCTAAAGGGGAATTAAATTACTTTCGTATCTGAAAATAATTCATGAGATTGTTTTTAATTGATAATAATAATTTTACTTCTAAATCAAAAAAAGAGTACTTGCATAGTTCCCCTTTAGGGGCTAGGGGTTGTCTTATAATTTATCTGCATTTGCCAACAAGAAGCTTTCTGCTTCTACGCTCCATAATCCCATTTTTTTTTCACAAATTTCTGCCAAAGTTTTAAACACTTCATTGGTTTCGCCAAGTTTGGTAAAATCAGAAATTGGTGTCAATGGCATTTCAATATGCGTATAAATAAGTTTTTTACCTCCTGGAATTTCAGGCAAATGATTTGTTGTTTCGATTACCGCATCCAAACCACCAATATGGGTTACCAATCCAGCCGGATCAAGGCCTTTTGCCATCATTACTAATGCTTCATTCATGTCATCGGTATTTCCACCGCTAGTACCTACAATATGAGTATAAGCATAATGCACGTTGTAGAAATTCATCATGGCACTAAACTTTGGATCACCTGGACCTGCAAAGAAGTTCAAGCAACCATCGAAAGCTAAAATAGCATCGCCTTGTTCAACCACTGGTTTTACAGGAGCAAAAACAAACACATCATTGTAACCTTCACCACCACTGATGGCTTTTAGCTCTTCTACTGGATTTTCCATAGCACCAGTATTCACATAGCGCAAATCAATGCCACGAGAAGCTGCAAATTCTACGCTATAAAATTGTGCAGCTCGGTCGAGACGAGTTTGATCCACGTCAGTCACCACACAAAGCGATGGTTTACGGTCATCGCGAAGAAGTACGTAATTAATAGCAGCTAATCCCATAGGACCAACACCTGCCAAGATAGCCATTTTACCACCATCCACTATTTCCATACTATGCACATAACTGCCTGGTGTAGTGTGATAGTTGGCATGCATAGCTCCAATTACGCAAGAAAGCGGTTCAGCTAACGATGCAGGATAATATCCTTCGCCTTTGTAAGCCAACAAACACTCTTTTTCCATCACTTCGTTGGGGATAATCACATAAGTGGCATCACCTCCAATATATTGGTAGCTATATCCAGGAGCACTCAAAATGCCCACAGGTCCATCTTCGTAATACAATGCTGGCTGTATAGAAAATTTATCTCCAGCTTTAAACTTATGAGTCCATTTTGAGCCTACTTCTACCAATTCGCCGGCAAACTCATGCCCGATAATGATAGGATTATCAGCGATATCGTTAGGAATACGCTTGTGGTCGGTTGCCTGAGTCGAAGCTTTGTATGATGACATACAAATAGAATCAGATACAACTTTTGCAAGGATTTCATTGTCCTTCAACTGTGGCAATTCGAACTCTTCCATACGAAGATTTTTTTTGCCGTATAAACGGATTGCTTTTGTTTTCATTTTTTCTTAGAACCAAGAGTCAAGAGTCAAGAATCAAGACATTTGTCCGATTGATAATTATCGATTCTGGGATTTTTTTTAGAATCAAGAGTCGAGAACCAAAATCAAGATAATCTTAGTAGTGCTACTCAATTTTCATATTGTTAATAATTATACTTTTTTTAAAGTTCGCTTTGAAAAAATAGTTTAATAGAGAAAATGAAAAATCAAGTTAATCATTAAAATCTAAATTCTTGATTCTAGACTCTTAAATCTAACTCAATAATTTTTCTTTGAACCCAATTATCATTTTTTGCAACTCAGTAAGTTTTTCTATCAATATATTATACTGTTCTAGATTAATGTAAGATAGATTTAGAGATACAAGTAATTCTGTTTCCAATTCAAAACTTGAACCAAGTGATATTTCAAGAAACCGGGCAAAATCTTTATTGCTTGACTTTGCAGAACCTTCAGATATGTTTGTAGGAACAGAAACGGCCGCTCTTTGTAATTGAGAAATAAGACCAAAACGCTCTAAACTCGGAAATGTATTCGTCACCTTATAAATTTCAGTTACAAATTCTACTGATTTAGACCAAACAGCTAATTTCTTAAAATTATGCATAATCTTTGTCTTGATTCTTGATTCTTGATTCTTGACTCTTTCCTCTACGAAAGCATCACCTGCCCACCAGTAATTGGTAATGCTTGCCCAGTTTCGCCACATTGCTCCATAAGGTAAAGTGCACCTTTGGTTACATCTTCTGGCGAACATCCTTTTTTCATAGGAACCTGTGCTAAATAAAACTCTTTTACATCATCAATTGTTTTCGCTCCAGGAACTTTTCCTGCATTTAAGTATTGAACAAACAGTCCTTTAACTGGATCACTCCACAGTGGTCCTTCGTAAAAATTACCTGGACAAATGGAGTTTACTTTGATGCGGAATGGTGCTAACTCCAATGCGAATGATTGAGTAAGACCAATACCGCCAAACTTTCCACCTGCATAAGCGAAGTTGGCTTTGCTCCCCCGTAATCCCGATTTGGAATTGATTTGGATAATGTCGCCGTAGTATTGTGGTGCATAATTAGTTTGTAATTTCATTACTTTGCTTACCACTTTTGTACAATAGAAATAAGCGTTGTAATTAATTTTTGTTACAAAATCGAAATCTTCTGGGGTCATATCTTCTAATCCACCGGCACGCAAAACACCAGCATTACTGATGAAAGTATCAATGGCACCAAAATTACAAATAGTTTCGTGCACCAAATTTTCAATACTTGGAATTTCACTTACATTGGTTTTTACAAAAATAGCACGATTGCTTTTTGCTAGTTTATTGAAACTCTCAACGGTAGCCAGTCCCACTATTTCGTTCATATCTGCCACTACAATATTGGCACCTTCCTGTAACAAGCAGCGAGCAATTCCCTCACCAAAGCCTTGTGCAGCGCCGGTTACAATGATGGTTTTGTTTTCGGCGCGACCTTTTGAAGCACCAGCGGCCACACTTCGGCGGTAATTTTCTACTTCCCAGTTGTCAATAAAGTCAATTTGCTCTTGAGTCATTGGATGTGTGCCTCCAAAGGATTCTGCCAAATAAGCAATTTTCATAGCATCTTCAAAAACATCCAAAATAATGTCGCACTGAGCAGCATTATCACCAACGGCAACTAAACCGATTCCTTTGATTAGAATTACTTTAGGTTGATAACCGAATTTTGAAATGAAAGCGGGAAATTGCTTTACAGCTTCAGCCAAAACGGCTTCTGGCTCTTCATCATTCAAGAAAATGTAATTTGATTTGCAATATACAATCGCATCTGGTGTAAATGGTTTTGCAATTTTAGCTTGTGCTTCCTCAGTATCGTAAAAATGTTTTATCAAAGCATTTTTACGTACTTTCAATGTTTTCAAACCATCGCCAGAAAGCATCATCCGCAAGCCTGGAAGTATTAGTTCTGTGCAGTTACAAGTTATACGTTCTTCGGTAGGTAGAGCTAAAGTAACAGCTTTGTCAAGTGTATCAAGAATCTTTGTATATAATACTTTTATCTCTTCAATGTTATTGGCAGCCACAAAAATACCGTGGTTTTGGAGCCAAATAATAGATGGTTCAGCATCATTTTCAATGCGGTATGCCTTGATAGCGTCTTCTACTTTTTTGAACAATACATAGCCTGGGTCGGTGTATTCAATATACAATGCCTTTGCTCCGAATAATTTTTTCAAATCACTTTCGGCATTGTTAGCACACATTAAACCATTTACCAATGTTGGATGCATGTGAACAACAAAAGCGAAATCAATCACGTTGTGCATGGATGTTTCCACCGATGGACGTTTGCCTTTGCTGATAGTGGCGTCAGCCAATTCGTTTTTCACTTGTTCCTCCCGTTCGGCAGCATTTGAACTATATGTCTTTTCTGACATTAGGTTCAGTTTTGCACAATCCATTATCGCAAAACCGTCTTCTGTGATGGTTGCCAATGATGAACCACTTGCTTTTACCCATAGCTTTTCAGCATTTTTATAGGAAGTGTTTCCGCCGCCTGCAATTACAAAACGACTATCTTGGCCGTAGAATTGCGATATTGAAATTAAGTCTTGTATTTCTTTCATATATTTGAACCACATAGGCAAATAGCCCACATAAAATATTTATATTATCTTCAAACCTCAATATCACATACATCAAATAAGTTACTATTGTGACCTATGTGTCTATTTGATTACACACTTTCTATTAAATCCGCTCCCAATTTTATAAACTCTGCACGTTTACTTCTGTCGGCTTGTCCTTTTGCATCTACATATCCACGCAGACCTTGTGCCACCAAATGTTGGTGTGCAGCAACTACGCAAACTCCATCATAATTGATTTGCATCAATTTATCGGTAAGCGGTGTGCTGTTACGTGCAAATAATTCTATTGGTTCCATGGCAGGCGTGTTGTGTTCGCTACCAAATGTTACTACAAAGCCTTGGTCGTGAAGATAACTGGCATATTTTTCCAATAACTCTACTCCATTACGTGTGGTAATAAATTCTACAGAATGGAATCCACGTTCGGTGAGTTGTTTGGCTACACGTTCTAAATCACCTTCAAAGTCAGTATAACCGCCTTTGGCATCATCGGCTAAAAACGGATAAGTTGGTATGCCGCCACCTGCAACGATAATGTCGCAAACAGTTTTCATAGGTAAAAATGCTTTGGCGTCTTCAGGAACATAAGCTCCACCACCTGCTTTAAGCATATTTCCACGAATTTCATTCTCAACTCCTGCAAAATCAGCAGTCGATGATTTCAATTCTTTTCCACCAAAAAGTTGGGTGAATAATTCT
This sequence comes from Bacteroidales bacterium, assembly GCA_038249855.1. Taxonomy (GTDB): domain Bacteria; phylum Bacteroidota; class Bacteroidia; order Bacteroidales; family Paludibacteraceae; genus Paludibacter. Next base: position 1,186 of record JBBSCW010000121.1, on the reverse strand, counting down.
TTAATTTTCGTTTCATCATTTCCGCAAGCTTCGTAAACTTTTAAACGTAAAGCTTTTGCCAAATGTCGTTCACGAATCAAACCATTGGTTAAATCGTTTTTGATCCATTCAAAATCAATACTAAATCCAGCAGAGTTTGCGGCTAAAATTTCATTCACTTTGCCACACATAGCTTCCACTTGTGCATTTGATTCCACAATAACTCCTGCCAATTGTGACGCAAAAGGTTCAGCTAATTGAAATGGATGCGAAAGTCCTTTACCGCTAATGTAAGTACGACCTGGATTCCCTGGGTCATTTACTTTCAGACCAGCTTTTTGATCTTCTTCGTTCAAAGAAATTAATTCGATGTTGAAAAGTGGATACAAATTCCTTGATTTGCAACCCTCAGCCCATGCGGAATAACCAGCGGTACTGTAAAAATCATTAATTCCGACGACCTTAACGTCTTCGGAAACAGCCATATCTAATGCTTCATCAATGTTCTTGAAAGCACTGAACGAATATGGTGAATGTAAGTGTGCGTTTACTTTTATCATAAGAACCCAAACCCCTGAGGGGATTAATAGTTAGTTTTGTATTATTTTATTTTTTTGAATCTTTTTTCTTCAATTCTAGCATTTTTGCTGCAATTTCCTTTGCCATATCAGGAATTGTGTTTTTCATCATATTACCCATCATATCTTTCATCATTTCAGGCATAGTGTTAATGGATTTTTGACCAGTTGGAGTTTTATAAAATGTAATAAAATCTTTAATCTCACTTTCTGTATAGTATTTATCATAAATCAATGTTGTCTGACTCATTATTTTGGGAGTCATTTCTACTACTGTTCGCTTTGCTATATCCATTATTTCTTGTGATTGAGCCTTTGCCGTTGAGTCTTTCATTTGCGATTGCATCTGATTAAGCATTACTGGCATCATTTGATCTATCATTTTAGTCATCATCGAATCAGTCTTCATAAGATGCATTAATTCTTTTATAGATTCTTGCTTGGTTTGTGAATAACCGTTTGCAAATACCGAAATACAAAGTAAAAATAGGAAAATTAATTTCTTCATTGTGTTGATTTTGATTTAAGGTGAAATTGATTTATTCTTCTAATTTCTTTTTCTCTTTTGTTGGTGGCAAGAAGTTCTCGCCTGTTATAACGCTTTTACCAGTTTTTGATTCTAATTCTTT
>JBBSCW010000120.1:0-9209 GCA_038249855.1 Bacteroidales bacterium | reverse complement strand
ACGTTGAGCTCGATGTAGAAAATTACAAAAAAGACAATAATTTGACAGACATATCTTCTGAGGCAGAAATCTTTTTGAAAACTTCAAGTGAATACAATAAAAAATTAGCAGAAATTGAAACTCAGCTTAATTTGGCAAATTATATTGAATCCCATATCAAAGACAGCCGTAATCAGTATAGTTTGATTCCAGCAAACTTAGGATTACAAGAAAATTTGGGTTCCAATAATAATCAGAATAATTCACTGGTTAACTCCATTGCTGATTACAATACAGCCATTTTGGAACGCATGAAATTGCTTCGTACTACCAATGATGAAAATCCTGTTATTACACAAATTGAGGAGCAACTTAAATCCTTAAGAAGTAATATTTTAACTAGCATTTCCAACTTACTTAATGGATTGAAAATAGCAAAAAATGATTTAAAAGGAAAAGAAGCTCAATTTGCCAGTAAAATAAACAAAGTACCTACGCAAGAACGCAAATACATCGAGATAAAACGTCAACAAGAAATTAAACAAGCTCTTTTTGTTTTTCTTCTTCAAAAAAGAGAAGAAAATGCTTTATCGTTAGCAAGTGCCGTGCCTACTGCCAAAACATTAGATACAGCATATTCATCAGTTGCACCAGTATCGCCCAAAATTATAATTGTTTTAGCACTCATTTTAGCTTTTACACTCTTGTTCCCAATTACAATTATCTACATTCAGGAACTACTGAACAACAAAATAATTGACAAAAAAGAACTCAAAAGATTAATAAATGCTCCATTTCTGGGTTCTATTGGCGTTAATAAAGATGGGGATAAAGTTGTTGTTCGTGAAGGGAAAACCTCTGCTACGGCAGAAATGTTTAGGATGTTACGTAGCAATCTACAATTTATGTTGGGAGGTAAAAAATCGCCTGTTATTCTTGTAACTTCGAGTATTGGTGGTGAGGGTAAATCCTTTACGGCCATCAATTTAGCAATGTCTTTCGCCTTACTTAACAAAAAAACAATATTCGTTGAACTTGATATTCGTAAACCAATTTTAGGTGAATACATACATATTGACAAAAACAAGGGTGTGAGTTTGTATCTTTCAGATCCTAATTATAAAATTGAGGACATAATAATTGCTTCGGGCATAAGCAAGTCACTGCATGTTATTCCTGCTGGGCCCATACCTCCAAACCCTGCAGAGTTGCTAATGAGTAACAGACTTGATGAATTGATTACAGAACTTAAAAAGGAGTTTGACTATATCATTATCGATTCAGCTCCTATTGGCGTAGTGTCCGATACTTATTTGCTTAACCGAGTGGTTGACAATTCAGTATACGTTTCGCGTCAAGGTTACTCTCCAAAAGACGTTACAGAATTAATAAACGAGATTTACGACAATCATAAACTCAACAATTTGGGTGTAGTGCTGAATGGTGTTGATGATGTCTCGGCCTATGGAAACGGGTATTACGGCAAACTCGATAAATTCAAAAAATAAGTAAGAAAATAAATTCAAAAAAACTTGAACCCTCGAAAACATTTTCGAGGGTTTTTTGTTTATCTTTTTAAACTAGAAAACTTATATAATCTTATAGTTTCCTATTACCCGTATTTAAAGCACTGTATTTCAACTATTTTACATTGTTTAACACTGTATTTTACAAGCTACACATATAAATATAGATACAAATTACTTACTTTTGCATCCAAAACACTGAAAACAGAAAACAAAAAAGCATGGACGCCCTAAGCGAACAAATATTATTAACAGCTGGAAAAATGTTTCATCAAATTGGTATACGTAATGTATCGATAGATGAAATTTGTTCCGAATTACGCATTTCAAAAAAAACTTTTTATTCACATTTTCCTCAAAAAGAAGACTTAGTTGATGCTATTGTAAGTTATGAGAAACAAAAGAACATTGACAAATTCGAAAAGAATTTAAAGAATAAAAATGCTATAGACTCTCTAATATTCATTGTACGGGAGCTTAAAAAATCAGCTGATTGTACGCCTTATGCCTTGTGGTACGACATTCAGAAATACTACCCCAAAGTTTTTGAGAAACATGAAAACATTAAACACGAAGCCATAAAAATTGGATTTGAGCACAATATTAAACAAGGAATTGTAGAAGGATATTACCGAGATGACTTGGATATTGAACTTACTTCACTTTTTCATACCATACAAATGAAAACCACTTTTGAGTTAATGGAGCATTCGCCTATTAAATACTCAAAAAAAAGGCTGCTTGATTTCTTTATTGATCTAGTGATACACTTGATAGCGAACGAAAAAGGACTGAAATACATGGAAGAACATTTTGACAACGAAAAATAAACAAATAATAAAAACAAATAGAATTGTGCGAATTCTTACATATATAGTTTCAGAACCTTATTGATAGCATTCTTGGCCTCTGAGGCAGGGTTCCCACAGGAACTCATAACACTTGACATTTCCAATGTAAAAGTAAGGAGTGAAACGCTTTTAATTTCAGGTTTTAATAACAAAAAAAATATATAGGGATAAACTTGTTTACCTATCTGTTAACATAGCCCAGATAATAATATATTTGGGTATTTTAAAAAACTAATATATGATATTCAATTGGTTTGATGTCAAAAATATAAGTCAGATTTAGCTTTAACTAATATTATTGGGCATTCATTCTTTGTTTTTGCACCTTCATCATATCTTTTTTTAATTATCAGATTCAGCGTACTAATTTTGTTTGTAAATATAAAAATAAATTAAGAATTAAACAATGAAAATAAAGATTATTATAATGTATAGTCGGTTTCTATAAGCTAACTATTATCGGTTTTGTACAAGAGACAGAAAAACAATTTGGTAATGAATTAAGCTTTGGCGAATCAGTGGCTACAAACAAATTATGTTGTTGTATACTGAAATTATTATTACACCTAAGGAATTTGAAAATATTAAATTTGAATCAAAACATAGTCAACTTACATCAAAAACCTTGTGAAACTTGACACTTACAATTTACTGAAATATAAAATTTAACATCCAAAACAGTGAAAACAAAAAAACAAAAAACCATTATGCTATTGTGTGTTATCTGCATGATAGCCGTAAACCCATTAAGGGCACAAGATACTATTAAAGTATCTTTGGATAAAGCCATAGAAATAGCATTGAACGAAAACCCCACCATAAAAGTGGCCGATAAGGAAATACAGCGGGTTACGTATAGTGCAAAAGAACGAAAAGGTGGTTTATATCCCAATGTATCGATTTCGGGTGCATACCAACGTGCTATCAAAAAACAGAAATTGTTTTTCTCATTTCCAGGAATGCCAGCTAACCCTAACGGCATTGAAGTTGGTCAGGACAACACTTTTAATGCAGGTTTAAATGCCTCATTACCACTTGTAGCACCCTCATTATGGGCAACTTTGAAAATGAGTGAAATCGAACTTGAGATGACTCAAGAATCGGCTCGCTCATCAAAGATAGCACTCTACAACCAAGTTAAGAAGGCTTATTATGGTATTTTAATGGCGCAGGACTCCTATAAAGTGATCCAGAAGAGTCAAAAAAACAGTGAAGAGAATGCTCGCATCATTCTCAACAAATTCAAACAAGGTACCGTTTCGGAATACGAGTGGATTAGAGCAGATGTACAAGCTCGTAACTCGTTGTCGAATGTAGTAACAGCCGAAAATGCCGTAAATCTGAGCAAGTTGCAACTGAAAATGTTAATGGGAGTTGATATGTATACAGAAGTTGAAGTGGAAGGGAGATTGTCTGATTTTGAGGCTACTATGTATGATAATGTGATGAAAATTGGAGCTACAACCTTGGAGAACAACTCAGACTTGAAACAATTAGACATACAGAAGAAACAAATGGATCAAAATGAAAAGATTCATTCAGCATCTTTACTTCCTACACTTGGGGCAAATTTCAACTATCAATATATGTCCAATGCAAATGACTCCTTAACCTTCACAAACCAACAAATCTGGTTTCCAACTTCCACTTTTGGTATTCAATTGTCAGTACCTTTGTTCCAAGGTGGAGCAAAATATAATAAATCGAAGCAGATTAAAATTCAGAAGGTTGAAATGGAACTACAACGCGAAAACTTACAACGCAGCATAGAACTTCAAACAATTTCGAGTCTGAACAACATCAAAAATGCCCTCAAAAAAATAGAATCGAACAAAGAAGGATTAAGGCAATCAGAAAAAGCTTTGGACATTTCTAAGAAAATGTATGAAGTAGGTGTGGCAACTTATCTGGATTTGAATAATACTGATTTGGCCTATATTAATGCTGGATTAGCTTACAATCAGTCGATATTTGAATTCCTTTCGGCAAAAGCGGATTTGGAAAAATTATTAGGAAAAGAATTTCAGAATTAAAAAATACATACGAAAATTTAAACAAAAAAGATAAAATGAAAAAGATTAGACTAAGTGCTATATTCATGATGGGTTTAATACTTCTATTAAATTCATGTGGCAATAAGGCCAAAAATGATACAAAGAAAGCAGATGAGAAATTTAAAGTTCAGATTGAAACCGTAGTTGAAAAAGACGTAAATCAATCACAAACTTTTACCGCTACTGTTGAACCTGAGGTTAAAAACAATATTGCACCTTCCGCGCCTGGAAGAATTCGCAGTATATTTGTTGAAGTGGGCAGTAGAGTTGTAAAAGGACAAAAATTGGCACAAATGGATGCTGCCAATCTTGCTAATTCGGAAACACAAATCCAAAATTTGAGATTAAACTTCAATCGTATTTCAGAACTTTTTGTTGTAGGTGGTTCGTCGCAACAAGAACTTGACAACGCCAAGCTGCAATTAAACGTTGCCGAAACGAACTTGAAAAATTTAACGGAAAACACCCAACTTTTAAGTCCAATCGACGGTATAGTTACAGCCAGAAACTACGACACTGGGGACATGTATAGTGGACAAATGCCTATTATGACCATTATGAAAATTAATCCTGTAAAGCTGAAAGTTAATATCTCGGAATCGTATTACACAATGGTTAAATTAGGAATGAGTGTTTCGGTAAATGTCGATGTATTTGAAGATGAAAATTTCACTGGAAAAGTAAGTTTAATTTACCCAACCATAGACGAAAGAAGCCGTACATTCCCTGTTGAAATAAAACTAAACAACAATAACGGCAAGGTTCGCCCTGGCATGTTTGCACGCGTAAATATCAGTTTTGGCAATGCAAAACATGTAGTAGCGGCTGATAGAGCAATAGTAAAACAAAGTGGTTCGGCAGCACGATTTGTATTTGTATACAAAAATGGAAAGGTAGAATACAAACAAGTAGAAGTAGGCCAACGGGCAGAGAATTTTTACGAAATTACTTCAGGTTTAACAGCTGGAGATCAAATAGTTGTATCTGGACAATCGCGATTAATTGATGGTTCAGAAGTAGAAGTTGTAAAATAGACATTGAATAAAAATTATCAATTGATTAGACTTAGAAGCCTATCAAATTGATAAATAGCACATCAAAAATTTAAATATAAATAAAATGAGTTTATACGAAAGTTCAGTCAAGAAACCGGTAATGACCACCTTGGTATTTGTGGCCATTGTAATCTTAGGTCTCTTTTCGCTCAATAAATTACCTATCGATTTACTCCCGAATATAGAGACCAATACCATCATGGTCCTCACGACTTATCAGGGAGCAAGTGCAGCCGATATAGAGACCAATATTACCCGTCCGTTGGAAAGCACGTTAAATACCGTTTCAAATCTTAAAAACATCAAATCATCGTCGCGCGAAAACCGTTCGGTAATCACACTTGAGTTCGATTATGGTGAAGATATAGAAGCATTAACCAACGATGTAAGGGACAAATTGAACATGGTAAAATCGTTTTTACCAGATGGAACCACAGAGCCTGTAATTTTCAAATTCAGCACCGATATGATTCCCGTAATCATGCTTTCGGCAACTGCTGAACAAAGTTTACCAGCACTCTATAAAATATTAGACGACAATGTGGCCAATCCACTTGCACGTATTAATGGAGTGGGTTCGGTATCAATCACCGGTGCACCACAACGCGAAGTACAAGTGTTGATCGACCCGATTAAATTAGAGGCTTATAACCTTACCTTAGAAGGGATTGCACAAAATATTCGTCTTGAAAACCTGAATACACCAGCGGGTACAGTTGACATTGGTAGCGATAGTTATTCATTGCGTGTGAATGGAGAATTTAAAAATGCTAATGAATTAAAACAAATTGTAGTAGGAGGTGCCGCCGGTAAAACTGTATACTTAGGCGATGTGGCCGAAGTTAAAGACGATTTGGAAGAACGGGTACAGGAAACATTTACCAATAATGTTCAAGGTGCTTCCATCGTTGTTCAAAAACAATCGGGTTCCAATACCGTAAAAATCGCCGAAGAAATACTTAAAGTGCTGCCTGAAATTCAGAAAAATTTGCCTGCTGATATTAAGCTTAATGTCATTATGGATACTTCCGATAACATTAAACAAACTATCAGTGGACTGGCTGAAACTGTATTGTATGCTTTTCTTTTCGTAATTCTAGTAGTTTTGGCATTTTTAGGACGATGGAGAGCGACTTTTATCATTATTGTTACCATTCCTATTTCACTTATTTCTGCATTTATATACTTGGGCGGAACGGGTGGTAGTTTGAACATCATCTCACTTAGTGCCTTGTCGGTCGCCATTGGTATGGTGGTGGATGATGCCATTGTAGTACTCGAAAACGTAACAACGCATATCGAAAGAGGTAGTAGACCTAAGAGTGCCGCAGTGCATGGAACGAATGAAGTAGCAGTTTCAGTTATTGCATCTACACTAACATTATTGGCAGTATTTTTCCCGCTAACCATGATTACTGGTATGGCTGGAGTCATGTTCCAACAATTAGGATGGATGGTAACGATTATTATGATAGTATCCACAGTATCAGCATTATCGTTGACCCCGATGTTGAGTTCACAAATTTTACGATTGAACCCAAAACGTTCAAAATCATTTAATTTCTTTTACTCGCCTATTGAAAAAGCATTGGATGGTTTGGATAATAAATATGGAACATTTGTAAACTGGGCAGTTCGTCATCGCTGGACGATGGTAGGCATCGCCACACTCTTTTTCATATTAAGTTTGATACCTGCAAGCACCATCGGTACCGATTTTATTCCCGCTCAAGACAGTGGTCGTATTTCAGGGACAGTGAATATGCCAGTAGGTACACGTATGGAAATATCGAAGAAAGTAGCTCAGGATCTTTACGATAAGTGGAAAGCAAAATATCCTGAAATTGATATGATCAATTATTCTGTTGGTCAGGCATCGAGTTCCAATATTTGGGGATCGCTACAAAACAACGCTGCTAACATTATTTCCTTTAATGTCAGGATGTTGCCTCTAAATAAAAGAGAACGTTCCATGTTCGAGATTTCGGATAGTATCAGAAAAGATTTAAACAACACACCTGAAATTCAAAAATCGACAGTGCTTGCTGGTGGTGGAATGGGATTCGGTGGACAATCTACTCTTGATGTAGAAATATATGGGTACGATTTTGACAAAACGGATGTTGTAGCTAAGGAGCTTAAACAACGTTTGTCGAAAATTCCTGGCTTAGTGGATGTGAAAATTAGTCGTGATGAGTACACACCTGAATATCAAGTAGAATTCGACAGGGAAAAATTAGCCTTGAATGGATTGAATATCAGTACTGCGTCTAATTTTTTGAGAAACAGAATGAACGGACTTACGGCCTCCCTATTCCGCGAAGATGGTGAAGAGTATACCATAAAAGTAATTTATGCACAGGAGTATCGTCAGTCAATAGAGGCCATTGAAAATGTATTGATTTATAATGCACAAGGACAGGCCGTTCGATTGAAAGATTTGGGGAAAGTAGTTGAACGTTATACACCACCAACCATCGAACGTAAAAATCGCCAGCGGTTGGTTACAGTTGCTTCTACTGTTTCAGGTACTACAATTGATAAAGCAGTAAGTGCAATCAATGCTGAATTAGCTCAAATTAGCATTCCAGCTGATGTTTACACCGAAGTAGGTGGAACATTTAAAGACCAACAAGAATCTTTTGCCGACTTATTCAGTTTATTATTGATAATTGTATTGTTAGTATTTATCGTAATGGCTTCACAGTTTGAATCGCTCACTTACCCATTCATTATCATGTTCTCGGTTCCGTTTGGCATATCAGGTGTGATTCTTGCGCTCGCGATTACAGGTAATACGCTAAATATGATGTCATTTGTCGGATTGATTATGTTAGTCGGAATCGTTGTTAAGAACGGTATTGTTATGGTCGACTATATAAATCTGAATCGTGAACGGGGCATGGGTATCATTCAAGCTGTGGTAAATGGTGGAAAATCACGTTTGCGTCCAGTTTTAATGACAACACTTACTACAGTGTTAGGTATGTTGCCTTTGGCATTAAGTAATTCACAAGGTTCAGAAATGTGGAAATCAATGGCCATTACTGTAATAGGTGGATTGTCAATCTCAACTATTCTTACTTTGGTATTGATACCTACAATTTACACATTGTTTGGCGGACAAGGCGTAAAACGTACACGTAGAAAAATAAGACGAGCAGCATTAGCAAAAAATAATTAAATAAAAAGGATGCGGAAATAATGTGAAAATTCGCAATTATTTCTGCTACTTTTCAAAAATAAAAAATATGAAATCAATATTTATAGCCTTCGATCAAGCTTACTACGAACAAGTCGTTGCCATTTTAAATTACAATAATGTTCGTGGATTTACATTGTGGGACGAGGTACATGGGCGTGGCTCAAAAACAGGAGAACCGCATTATGGATCGCATGCTTGGCCTGCTCTCAACTCAACGATTCTTACAGTAGTAGATGATGAAAAAGTGAAACCTTTATTAAAGGGACTTAAAGAATTAGATGATACCTCTGATTTGATGGGACTTCGTGCATTTGTTTGGAATGTTGAAGAATATATTTAACATTCAAATCATAGTAATAAAAAAAGCTGCAAAATTATGCAGCTTTTTTTATTTTAGTTTGGCTATATCACCAAAACCTATGGGTATGTAATTATCGTAGAGGTGATTAAAAGTCCTGTTTCGTTTGAAATAATACTCAACAATAATACTCTTATTAAGCATTTCGGCACATTGAGTTCGAGTCGCAAAGAGTATATTT
>JBBSCW010000119.1:0-9310 GCA_038249855.1 Bacteroidales bacterium | reverse complement strand
TTCTTGAGGAACAAATCAAATTATTACTTATTCCAGTTGATCCCGAGGACAACAAAAATGCTATTGTCGAAATTAGAGGTGGCACTGGAGGTGATGAAGCAGCTATTTTTGCCGGTGATCTTTTTAAAATGTATATTAAATACTGCGAAACCAAACGCTGGAAACTCGAAATAACAAATATATCGGATGGAACATCAGGAGGTTATAAAGAAGTAATATTCACAGTTTCGGGCGATAATGTATATGGAACATTGAAATACGAATCGGGAGTTCATCGGGTACAGCGCATACCACAAACAGAAACTCAAGGACGCGTGCACACTTCGGCCGCAACTGTTGCCGTATTGCCCGAAGCTGAAGAGTTTGATATTGATTTGAAGGAATCAGATGTACGCGTAGATACTTTTTGTTCGTCAGGTGCTGGTGGACAATCAGTTAACACGACTTACTCTGCCATCCGATTGGTTCATATTCCCTCAGGAATTACAGTTCAATGTCAGGATGAAAAGTCGCAACACAAGAACAAAGCCAAAGCAATGGTGGAGTTACGTTCGCGTATTTACGCCATCGAACATCAAAAATACTTAGACGAAATAGGTTCAAAACGTAAAACAATGGTTTCTACTGGCGACCGCTCTGCAAAAATCCGTACTTACAATTACCCACAAGGTAGAATCACCGATCACCGCATTAACTATACTGTTTACAATCTTTCTGCATTTATGAATGGCGACATTCAGGGAGTGATTGACAATTTGATAGTGGCTGAAAATGCTGAACGATTGAAGGAGAGTGAATTGTAAAGAAGAATTTACTTTTTCTTTATTTACAATTTACTATTTAAGAATAACTTACATTTGAAAATTGATTCAATAAAAGGCAACAAAAAACCATGAATAAACAAGAATTATTTGAAAATATTCAACGTAAGAAATCATTTCTTTGTGTTGGGTTGGACACTGATATAAATAAAATCCCTGAGTTTCTGTTCGACGAGTCGGAAGACCCAATCTTCGATTTCAATAAAGCAATTATCGATGCTACGGCTGACCTTTGTGTGGCTTATAAACCCAATTTGGCATTTTACGAAAGCGTAGGTTTGTCGGGCTGGGACGCCTTGGATCGCACAGTTGATTATATTCGCAAGAATTATCCCGATCAGTTTATCATTGCCGATGCCAAACGTGGTGATATTGGCAATACTTCGGCCATGTATGCACGAACTTTTTTGGGGAATATGAATTTCGATTCCATCACTGTAACACCTTATATGGGTGAAGATTCAGTCAGCCCGTTTTTAGCTTATGAAGATAAATGGGTGATTCTATTGGCTTTAACATCCAACAAAGGAGCTTTCGATTTTCAATTTATGAAAGACGAAGTGAGTGGCGAAAGACTTTTTGAGAAAGTATTGAAAACCTCGCTTAACTGGGGAACCGATGAAAATATGATGTATGTGGTAGGTGCTACAAAAGCTGAGATGCTAACTGATATTCGTGCAATAGTTCCAAATCATTTTTTATTAGTTCCAGGAGTTGGAGCACAAGGTGGAAGCCTAGAAGAAGTAGCTCAATTTGGAATGAACGAAACTTGTGGTTTGCTTGTAAACTCATCGCGACAAATAATATATGCATCGAGTGAACAGGATTTTGCACAAGCTGCCCGAAACGAAGCATCAAAAGTGCAGACCGAAATGGAGTTTTTGCTTAGACAAGCTGATTTAATCAACGAATAAGAAGAACACTAAACAAAAAAATAGCCCTCTAAATCATCCAACGAGATTTAGAGGGCTATTTTTTACGGAATATTTTGCTAATTCTAAAACCACAATTCACCGAAAAATTCCGGCCTATGAAAGTCTGGATTTTCTGTTTTTACTGGACTCCAACTTATAAAATGTGGACTTTCGGTATCGTCGGCACATTTATAAAAATTAGCCTGCAGTTTTTCAGGTAAATTTTCAGAATCTACACCCATCAAGGCGAAAGGAATTTCCACCGTCAGTTCCCATTCAAACATACCCGAAAGTCCTTTAAATGCTTTTCGAGCAATCGATGGCAGTCGTTTAATGGTTTGCATTTCGGCGGGTTCGAACATTTGTACGTCCTCACTTCTCCCTTTTCGTTTCGAGGCCGAACAAGTACCTATGCAATTAAACTCAAAATTAGTATAATAATCATTTTCAGGCAGTTTACAGAAAAACTCAACACAACTATCCTCATGTACCGCTTCCTGATCCAAAGAATAAACTGCTTTCAGGACATTCCCACGCACATCAAATTTTATAAATATGCTTTTATTCGATCGCGCAAAATAAAAATTGGTAATGGGTCGATAATTGAACTGTTCCGGCCAATTAATTATATCAATGGTATCACGAAAGCCTGAATTTTCGAGAATACCAACTACTGAATCCATATCAGCAGAATTTAAAGATTCGAGATAAGGTATAGTAAACTTTTTCATGATTGTTTTTTTTGCAATTATAATGATATTTTTTGAATAAATCAACACAAGACTGTACTATTTAGTAGCAAATTTTCATTAATTTTGTCAGTTTTGGAAATAATATGTATTTTTGGCTAATTTTCTGCAAAAACTAACTCTTCAATTGATGAAATTACACAAATTCAAGATATTAATCATTCTGCTTATTACCTTTTTTAACGTTGAAAACAGTTTTTCTACTGAGGGGAAAAATCTAGTATCAGAGATTATTTTAACCGACAAAGACACGACTTTCAGAATTAACTATTTATATGATGATAAGCAGAATATTGTGCTTGAATCAAAAGCTTTCTTGCAATATGAAACATGGAAAAATCTGCATCAAACTGAATTCTATTTCTCCAACAATATCATAACAAAACAGCTTGATAGAATATGGTCTGAAAATAGTTGGGAAGATAATCACTGCATTGATTTCGTTAAACAAAACGATGAATTAATTGAAAGTTCATCTCGATATCATAATGGATTAAAGACTGAATATAAGCAAATTGTATCGATATTTAGGTACAACTTATTAGTTCAGAAAAAAGAATTACTTAAAGTTAATCAAGTTTGGGTTACTCAATACAACTTCGATTACGAATATGAAAATAATCAATTAAAAACTACGAACTATAGATTTTTAGTCTCAAATTCATTTGGCACAAACTTCAAAAATACAAATACTTACAATGTAGATGGCACTTTACATTCAGTTTTGGAGGAAATTGAAAGCAACGACCAGAAATTTCATCCTGTTCGATTGAGTACTTGGTATTATCAACCTGCGACCCAAGTTGTGAGTTCACAACGTTCAAAAGTTTGGAAAAACTCACGGTCCGCTTGGGAAAATGAAGCCATGACAACTTATGATTTCAATGGCAACAAACAACTTATATCGGAGGTTTTTTATTATTGGAAAACTATGTTTTGGGAAAAATCAGCTAATTTTGAATATCATTACAACACTAATAATGTGTTAGTTAGCAAAGAACAAAACGAACCTATTTATAATAAATGGCGAAATATTATTACTATCAATTACAAACCCTTGGATAATGACAATTCACAATTTATAGAGTCGACAATGGGTTTTTGGGGCGGTAAACAAGGCAGTTTGGTAAGTTCGTATATTCCATATACGTTCAACAACGAGATAGTTATTAACAAAGCAAAACAGATAAAAGTCATTAGTACTTTATACAACGGCGTAAACACTATTCAAGACAAACAGAATGCTGTTGACAAAATCATTTCTATTTACCCAAATCCTTCTGATGGTATTTTCTATTACAGTACATCTGATTATAAGGTAAATAGCTGGTCGGTTTTCACTGCAAATGGCGTAAAAATAAAACAGAACGAAACGGGAGTAGTTTCGGGGGTTATCGACCTAACCAGCACTCCCAGAGGAGTTTATTTTTTTGTAGCCAATACCCCCGAAAAAGTATTAATACAAAAATTAATCAAAAAATAAAAGCATTTAATTCCCAAATTATGAAAACTAAATTATTATTATTTATGGCTGCAATTTCTGTTTCCAGTATTTTATCCGCTGGAAATCCACTTTTAGAGAAATACATAACACCTCACCAAACTATTCCTTTTGATAAAATTAAAACTGAAAACTATTTGCCGGCTTTTGAAGCGGGAATGCAACAGAACAAAAAAGAAATAGAAGCTATAATAAACAATAAAAAACCTGCTGATTTTCAAAACACAATCGAAGCGCTCGAAAGAAGTGGTCAGTTGCTTTCCAAAGTTTCATCTCCTTTTTTCAATCTCTTAGGTTCAGAAACTAATGATGAATTTCAGGCAATTGCACAAAAGATATCGCCGCTGCTTACCGAGCATTCCAATTCCATTCGCCTCAACGAGAAGTTATTTCAACGTGTGAAAGTTGTTTACGAACAAAAAGACAAACTAAAATTGAACGCAGAACAAAAGATGCTACTTCAAAAAACTTACGATGGATTTGCGGATAACGGAGCCAATTTGTCCGAAAAAGATAAAGAAACCTATCGAGAATTAACAAAGGAATTGAGTATGTCGACCTTAATTTTTGGTCAGAACGCCCTCAAAGAGAATAATCAATGGAGTTTGGTCCTTGATAATAAAGATTTACTCAAAGGCTTACCAACAGATGTAATCGATATGCTGGCTATGGATGCTAAAAAAGCAAATAAAGAGGGTTGGCTAATCAATTTGAAAGCTACGAGTTATGGTCCAGTAATGAAATATGCCGACAACCGCGATTTACGACGTGAATTGTACATGGCTTACACCACGCGGAATATGAATGGTGGTGAATATGACAACCGTGAGAATATTAGAAAAATTGCCAATACACGTTTGAAAATAGCCAATCTATTGGGACATGCATCATATGCCGACTATGTTTTAGTACACAGAATGGCCGAAAACAAGGAAAATGTAAATAAACTACTTCAACAATTGTTAGAAGCATACAAACCTACAGCATTAAAAGAATATGCAGAGGTTCAAGAATTTGCCGATAAAAATGGTGCTTACTTTAAAATCCAATCATGGGATTGGTCGTATTATTCTGAAAAATTAAAGGCTAATAAATTCGATTTAACTGATGAGATGTTAAAACCCTATTTTGAACTTGAAAACGTTCGCAAGGGCGTATTTGGTTTAGCAACAAAACTTTATGGGATTACTTTTGTGAAAAACACTAAAATTCCAGTGTATAACTCAGAAGTAGATGCTTACGATGTTTTGGACGAAAAAGGACAGTTTTTGTCTATGCTTTATACTGATTTTCACCCACGCGATAGCAAACGATCAGGAGCTTGGATGAGTGAGTTTAAAGGTCAGTTTATGGAAGGGAAAAAAGATAGCAGACCGCACATTACCATCGTAATGAATTTTACACGCCCTACCGAAACTAAGCCTGCACTGCTTACTTTTGACGAACTAACAACTTTCTTACACGAATTTGGACATTCTCTACACGGCATGTTAACCCACTGTGCTTACGAATCACTCTCAGGAACGAACGTTTATCGTGATTTTGTGGAATTACCCTCGCAAGTGATGGAAAACTGGGCATCTGAAAAAGACTTCTTAGATGGATTTGCCGTTCATTATAAAACAGGAGAGAAAATCCCAGCAGAATTAATCAAAAAAATTAAGGATGCCGAAAATTTCAACAATGCTAATTTGTGCCTGCGCCAATTAAGTTTCGGACTGCTCGACATGACAGTGCACACTATTACCAAACCTTATGAGGGAGATGTAATTGCATTAGAAAAATCAGCAATGAATCCAACTCAAATACTTCCAGTAATAAATGAAACTGCCGCCAGTCCAACTTTTGGGCATATCTTCTCAGGTGGATACGCAGCTGGATATTACAGCTATAAATGGGCGGAAGTACTAGATGCTGATGCTTATTCAGTATTTATGAAAAATGGAATTTTCGACAAAAAAACAGCTGATTCTTTCCGTAAAAATGTCCTTATGAAAGGTGGAACCGAACATCCGATGACGCTTTACAAACGTTTCCGTGGACAAGAACCAACTATTGACGCTTTATTGAAAAGAAATAATATAAATTAGTTGAGAGTTGGAAGTTGAGAGTTGAAAAAATCTTTTTCTTAAAGTTATTTCAAAGTCAATTAACTATTTTTTAAAATATCAATTATTATATCACCTGTCATATTACATAATAAAATAATAATCAAGCAATTATGAAAGTAAATCATTTTCTTATGGTATTGCTCATCGGATTTTTAGGTTCATGTAACCAAACGCCAAAATATGCCTCTTTCGATGAATATCCAGTGTACACGGGCAACGATTTAGAGTTGACTTATACTTCTCAAGTAAGTAAATTCAGGGTCTGGGCTCCAACGGCTACAGAAGTTAAATTATTACTTTATGACAATGGTTATGAAGGTTCAGCCTATAAAATGATGGACATGAAACGGTCGGAAAATGGAACTTGGCTGAAAGAAGTTGAAGAGCCTCTGAAAGGTAAATTTTATACTTTTCAAGTCAAAATTGGTGAATTATGGCTCGATGAAACTCCTGGTATGTGGGTAAAAGCTACTGGCATAAACGGAAAACGTGCCGCAATTATTGACATGGGTGAGACTAATCCCGAAGGTTGGGAAAACGATAAACGCCCTGGATTACAAAATTTTACTGATATTATTTTGTATGAATTACATGTCCGTGACTTCTCAGTTTCGCCAAATTCAGGCATCAAGAACAAAGGAAAGTTTTTGGCTTTTACTGAAAATGGAACTAAAAACACAGCCGGAGAATCCACCGGAATGGATCATTTGAAAGAATTAGGTATAACTCATGTTCATTTATTGCCTTCGTACGACTATGCATCAGTAGATGAGACGAAACTCAACGAAAACAAATATAACTGGGGCTACGATCCTCTAAACTATAATGTTCCGGAGGGTAGCTATTCAACAAACCCAAACGATCCACTTTCACGCATTCGTGAATTTAAACAAATGGTTCAGGCATTGCATAAATCTGGTATTCGGGTTATTATGGATGTAGTTTATAATCACACTTTTACAGGAGAAAAATCGCATCTAAATTTATTGGCTCCAGGTTATTTTTACCGGATGAATGCTGATAGCACCTGGTCCAATGCTTCTGGTTGCGGAAACGAAACCGCTTCGGAACGCCCCATGATGCGTAAATTTATCATTGAATCTGTTGTTTATTGGGCTACCGAATATCATGTTGACGGATTCCGATTCGACTTAATGGGAATTCACGATATTGAAACCATGAACGAAATAAGAGCAGCATTGGATAAGATTGATCCAAGTATATTTATTTATGGAGAAGGTTGGACAGCTGGAAATTCACCACTACCTGAAAAACAAAGAGCTATCAAGCAGAATGCCAAACAATTGGACAATATTGCTGTTTTTAGTGATGATATAAGAGATGCATTGAAAGGAAGTTGGATGCACGCTGAAATTCCAGGATTTGTTTCAGGAATTGACAGTCTCGAAGAAAGTGTGAAGTTCGGCATCGTAGGCTCAACGAATCACCCGCAAGTAGATTATACTAAATTAATTTATTCGAAATCAGCTTATGTAAATAATCCGACACAAACTATCAATTATGTTTCTTGCCATGATGATATGTGTTTGGTTGATAAGCTTAATGAAGCCAAACCCGAAGGAACGACTGCGGAAGAATTAATTAGATTCAACAAATTAGCTCAGACCATTGTTTTCACTTCGCAAGGAATACCATTTATTTATGCCGGAGAAGAGATTTATAGAAACAAAAAGGGAGTTCATAACACTTACCAATCGCCCGACTCCATCAATCAGATTAATTGGGATAATAAAACCTTATACAAAGATGTTTTCAATTACTATCAAGGATTAATTGCCTTGCGAAAAGCACATGCAGCATTTAGAATGCCTATTGAGGAGATGTTGCAAACAAATCTGAAATTCATTGATATAGAAATACCTAATGTAATAGCCTACATGTTAACCGATCATGTGAATGGCGAAAAATGGAAAGATATTTTAGTTCTTTTGAATGGAAATAGATATTCAGTTTCAGTAGAAATCCCAGAGGGTAATTGGACAGTAGTCTGCCACGATGGATTAATTAATCTTGCGGGGATTACCCAAACTAAATCAACATTTTTTACGGTTGCACCGTCTTCGGCAAGTATATTGTATGTGGAGTAACAGCCCCCTAAATCCCCCGAAGTGGGACTTGAAGATAAGAACTGTACGTATTCAGTAAAAATCAGAGTGTTTCTATTGTTAGCTGAATAATAATTACTATCTTTGCAGCCGCTTTTCGAGTAAAAGCATTGGTATAAACAATTAAAAAACAATTAAAAAATGCCCGCAAAAATCAGATTGCAACGTTTCGGACGTAAAGGATATGCTTATTATCATATCGTAATAGCCGACAGTCGCGCGCCACGTGATGGCAAATTCATCGAACGTATCGGTTCGTACAACCCAAACACCAATCCTGCAACAATCGATTTAAAATTCGAACGTGCTTTATATTGGTTAACAACAGGTGCTCAACCCACCGACACTACCCGCAATATACTTTCAGCAGAAGGTGTATTGATGAAAAAACACTTATTAGACGGTGTTAAAAAAGGTGCTTTTGATACAGCCGAGGCTGAAAACCGTTTCGATGCATGGAAAGCAGCAAAAGATGCTAACACTAACAAAACGAAAGAACAAATTGCTACCGAAAAACAAGCTGACAAAGCACAACGCTTAGCCGCTGAAGCAGCAGTTAACAAAGCAAAAGCGGCTGAAGTTGCTAAGAAAAAAGCTGAGGCAGTAGCTGCAAAAGCTGAGGCAGAAGCCGAAGTAGCCGCACCAGTAGTAGCTCCTGCAGTAGAAGCTCCAGCAGCAGAGTAATAATTCTGACGTTCTATCCCATATAAAATAACCCGAAAATTTTTTCGGGTTTTTTTGTAATATTAGGGTTCATGTCCGAATAAAAATACATATCGTTTTCAATAATTTTATCGTCCGCTTAAGATTGATAGTATATACAACGAGTTTGTATATCAGACATAATAATTTGTAATATAATTGACAATATGCACTTTATATCTTGGCTCTTGTCTCTTGATTCTTGCGGTCTATATATAGCTAAATTTAATTTCTCAAATATTAATAGTATTTTTACAAGATGATTAACAAAAAAGTAAACATAGCATTGCAAGTGTTACCTTCTGCCACAGGAATACACCCTTACTCAATTGTGGACAAAGCCATTGAAGTAATTGCAAAATCAGGATTGAAATACAAAGTTACTC
>JBBSCW010000118.1:0-9321 GCA_038249855.1 Bacteroidales bacterium | reverse complement strand
TTGGATCACTAAAATTAGAGAATATTGAACGTTCATTCATTCCGATGACAATTACAGCCCTTTCAGGTTCTTCTGAAACACTTATTTGAGATACTTCATCTTCAGAAAGCAGAGGTAAATAATGAGTAGATTGTTCATCAAATTCTTCAGGAATAAATGTTATTGGTGGAATATAGCTTTCATTCTCCAAATCTTCAGCGTGGACAGGAACAGAGATTTGCAATTCTGGATATTCTTCAATTAATTCGTCAATAAACGTTTGTTGTACTGCTGATACATTTTGACGTGATGTCGAAGATTTAACCAGTTGCTTTGCTTTTACTCCTTGAAGTTTATTTTTTTCTTTCAATGTGTAAAATGCGTCTTCAAGCATATCTTTTACTGTAAAGTTAGATTTAACTTTATTAGGTGTCCGAATTCCATTATCAACATCATTATGCGATACTTGTTTTCCCACAACGTTTGATAATAGAATATCATAATCGCAATCAAATTGTTTCAAAGCTTCTTCTTTCACTAACTTACGAAAAGATTTATTTGTGATAACAGCCTCATTCACTGCCATTGCAAAATCCATCATATTAAGATTAAATTCGGTTTTGGCGTATAAAGCATCCGGATTAGTTTTTGCTTGTGTTTCGTCTACATCGTTTTCATTTTTATTACACGAAACACATATAATTGCCGTAATAGCAATAAAATAAAATATTTTTTCATATTGTCAATTTTTATTATTGACTTATATAACCCGTTTAATCATTTATTTCAACAATCCCTTTGCTATAGACCGAAAGCAGGTCAAGAAATTATAAATATAGTTGTGAGTTTACTTTCTCTAATCATTTTTAAGTAGTTTTGTACTGTCCCTTTCTTTTTTTAAGTGAGTGATAGGGCGGATGTCGATTAATGTTGTGCTAACAAATACTATAATCGACTCCGCCTTTTATTCATCCTCTTGTTGTTAGTGAGGTCTTATTCCATATTTTATTCATTATAAATTACTCCCAAGAATCTAAAAAAAAATCGGTAGCACTACATTCAAGTTGTAAACATCAAGAATAAACTTACAGGCTGAGAATGCACAACGTAATTTTATAAAGGACGAATGCAGTAGCTACCAACTTCTTTTATTTTTTTAGAATAACTTATCTCTCACAAATTGATGTCTTAGCCCATTACCATAGCACTTACAGCTCCATGGACCACATTCGCCTCGGGTATTTACCCATCGCAACCAGTAATAAACCATTTTACCTGCTCTGTTGCCATCAAATTTCAGCACGTAAGGCGTGGCAGTATCGGTAGCCACATAGTTTAATTCCGTACTATCTTTGGGAGCATCGCCGTCTACTTTCATATAAATCTCGCAGCCATGTACGCCCCGTTCCTCGTAGCGTGTAAAACAATCCAAAGTTCGGCATAGGCTCCAGCCTATGTCGTAGCTAAACTTGTCCTGAGTCGGGAAATAAAAGCTCCGCTTTTAATATTATTTTTCAATATGGAAGTCTGGAGACTTCCTTTTAGCTACGACATAGCGAAGACGCTATGCCGAACAAATACAAAATCTTATACGCTACGAAGAACTGGGACTTTCAATTCCAGTTCTTGTATTCTCACGCTCGCGCCGATTTGTAATCGGTGTGTTGCTCAATAGAGCAAAATAAAGAAGTTTGCTTTTTCAAAGCAAGGCACATGTTACAAACATGCGCCAGCGTGGGGAATAGAATAAGTTTAGCTCTCATGTTTAGAACGTCACATTCCACTGAAAAGATGGAACTATGGGTAAAATGCTTAATTGTTTCCAACTCTCATTCTGATAGAAAATCAAATACGGATTCTTTCTGTTTAGCACATTAAACACACCAATAGTAAACTCTCTTGTCGATTTTTTTTGTTTTTTTATAAAACTGTATCCAATATCAAACCTACAATAATTGGGTAGATTAAAATTATTTACCCCCGACATTAACTGACGCGAATAAGCATTTTCGTCCATTAATCCGTTGATAGCACTATCATCCATTATATCCCAGAATGGTGGTAATTCAGCTTTGTACATACCAATAGGAATTGTAGCTTTATGTCCAGAGCTATATGATAGTCCAAGATTTAAATTCTGTTCCTTGTTCTTTTGTTTTTTAGTGATAAATTGAGTATTTAAATTCAAGATGTTTCTGCGGTCAAATTTGAAAGGAAATTCTATACCATCGTTTAATTCAGCATATTTTCGGGTAGTCTTTGACAAAGTATAGGATAATGCTGCGTTCCATTTTGGACTCTTACGTTCAGCACGAAATTCCAGACCATAACTTCGCCCACTACCACTTGATATTTCCTGATACCAATTATCACTCTGATTCCCAAATAAGTTTGTGGAATTCTTATAGCTAATTAAGTTGTTCATTAGCTTATAATATGCTCCAGCCGATAAAGTGTAAGTTTTATTACTCCAATAACCACCAGCATAGAACTGATGAGCAATTTCAGGCAGAAAGATTGAGTCGGATGGCACTAATAAATCAAGCGACCAACCCATTGGTAATCCTTCTACTGCATGATGTGTCTGCGATAGCAAATCGTAACTTAATTCAATTCCACTATTAGCAGATATTTCAAAGATTGTATTTAATCTAATATCCGTCAATAAGATGTTTATATTGCTTGTATTATAAAGATTTTCCCGAACTCCAAAAGTGGAGTGAAGTCGATAGTATTTACATTTTAGTTCTGAAAATAGCACAAATGAATTTGATAAAAGTGGATTATTTATGCGAGCAACAGTATCTATGCCTATAAGTATTTTTTGTGAAACTGGTTGAAACTGTCGTTCCATATAAAGTATTCCGGCTTGCAAACTCCATGATTTTTCATCGTGTGCGAATGTAGTTTGCAATACTTTTTCGGTTAAAGTGCTTCGTACCCTCAACTCCGACATCAAGTCCTTGGCTGCGTTGTCTCTGTATTGTTTTTGTAATTGACCAGAATAAAAACGATTGTAATAGGCAAGTGTTTGAAATTTTGTTTTGTCGGACAAAGCCCAATCCCAACCAATGCGTGCAAACTGATTGCCCCAATTCATTCCAATTAATACTGTTGAATTTTTAAAACTGAAATAATCGTTACTAATATAGCCGCTTGCATTTAATAGGTGTTTTTGATTAATTTTGTAATTTAGTTTAACAAACAAATCGGAAATTTGTGGGTTCACATCTGTTTCGGCTTTTGTAATAGATTTAATGATCCTATATTCAGGTCGTAGCAACGACCACCGTCCGGCTGCCACATAACTTATTTTCTTATTAAGAAGTCCGTTGGCTGATAAACCTACAAGAAAAGGTGAAATGTTAAATGAACCATGAAAACCCGATGTATCGGGATTGAGACTCTTAATCTGTGTGATAGAAGCCAAAAAATCGCCTGATGTTGCAGGAATTCCCCCAGTTCGGAAATTAGTAGATTGCACAATGTCTGAATGAAAAGTGGAGAATAAACCAAACAAGTGTGTACTCCCATAAATAGGTACACCATCAAGTTCAATTCGGTTATTAGCATTATTACCACCACGAACAAAAAAACCCATTCCACCCTCCATCCCCTGCGAAACACCAGGTAATGTGCCTATATATCGCATAACATCCGTACCTCCCAATACAGTAATCAATGGTTTGGCATTTTGAGGTAAGTATTGGTAGCTATTATTCCGATTAGTTAAATACTTGGCCGTAATAGTAACATCTTTTAATTCAACTCTTTGCAATGAGGTAGTATCAATGGTTTGATTCTTAATACTTACAAACTGTTGACCTAAACATAAATTAGACAATAATAAGCCGATAACCACAAAATAATATGATTTTTTAGTATCCAAAATAGCTGTCATCATCATTGTAATTAAAGTATTGATCGGTGTAAGCCGCAAAAATTCCTGTACCATTATTTATGTTTGAGTATACTTTAGTTTCATCGAACCATGTACCAGGATCATCTTCATCCTTGCGCATAAGTATTTTTTGTAGACTTGTTTTCAAATATTTGTCATATTCTACAGATGCAGTACGAAAACAAATATAGGTATGAAATCCGAAACTGGTTTGAAGTTTAAAAGGAATGGGGAAAGTTATTGAATCGGGTTTTATCCGAATATAGTAATCGAATCCAGGCGTATCGGATGTTGGTAAAAAACCCAGTAAATTTCCATTCTCATTAAAACGGTCGACCAACATGTGATCAGTTCCAATAGCAGTTCTTGCCCCGTCTTTAGTTTTTGGGCGTGAATAGGGCTTTAAGATGCTGTCAGAGTATAAAATTGTAATCCAAAAGGGAGAACCGAGCGAATTCTGAATGAAATTTTTGGAGGGAAATTTATCAATACTTTTATCTTGTTTTAATTGCACCCTTGCAGGCATTACTGTTTTAGCTGACAGCATTTTACCATCAGCTAAAACAACCTTTAATCGATAGGTTTTGCCTGACAGTGGTGTGAACTTTAACTGCCAGTTATCGTAACTTAATCGAGAAAAACAACCAACTTCAATTTCATCCTGAAACAAACATATTTTTGCATTTTTTATTTCCTTAAATATATAACTATCGTTCATTTTTACAGCACGGGTAATACTTAGTCGTTGAACAGTATCATTGGTAAGTAAACAATTAATCACAGGAATACTCTCTGACTGCACAGTATAATCGATATCTGTAACGCAGGATGTGAAAGTGAAAAACACAAGCAATAAATATAATATCACAGTCAAGAGTTTTGACTGTGGAAATATGTAAACCCTTTCCATGTTCATCTAAATCAATTCGTTAAGGTAACTACTTTAGTAGTATCCGAAATGATAATACCATCAGTAGTCTCCATGTCTACTTTGAGACGTAATGTTATTGGTAAATTATCAGGTGTAGCATTTAAACGTAAAAACATAGTTGGTTGTGCCAAAGGACTCAAACTTAGCCACTCATCTATGGTGGTAGGTTTGTCTTTATCGGTATAGCCGTACAGCAACTTTTTGCTATCGTAGGAAGCTATGAAATCAGGTTCGTATTTGAAAATTTCAAAATACTGGTTTAAGGATGTTCCGATTGGCTCGCCAAATAAGGGTGCATCCAAGGATGATATGTTGAAATTTACAACACCATCAATTCGATATTCAATACTTATAGATGCGTCGTACGATTCAGTAGCTTGATTGTTATAGGACTTGATTTTCAAGCTATTTGATCGCCTTTTGTAATTCATTTCAATTTCTTTCTCTAAGGTTGCAATATCTTGACTAATAAACTTACTGTCTGAATAGAATGTAATATACTCAAAAAGTGGATTTATTGATTTTATGAGCGAATCCGTTCTTTTGTCAGCTGTAACTACTGAAAGAAAAAAATCTTTTGCTTTTAAATTATCATTAATAGATAAAGTTTTATAATCATAGTATAAATCTCCTTTATATTCAGTAGTGATTATTTTACACGGTGTAGCCCAAACATGATTAGCTTTACGGGGTCGAAACACTAAAAAATAATTTTCTTCATCCCCGTTGTTATCTTTGCAGCTCATTAATAATATAATAGTTAAAAGCAATAATAATTTATGATTCATAATTATAAATATCAAATAGTTAATGTAGAAATGTAAATACTACTCCAAATAATGTTTGGAGTAGTATTTAGTATTTTATTTTTTTGAAAATCCGATTATCATACGTCTTTCGTACGCATAATTTCTGTCATTTGATGTATTCCAAGCTCCATCATAAGAGTAGCGACCATTATCATAATCACCGTCAAAGCCCCAATTTATCATCAATAGATTTGATGTAGAGATATACTCTTCAGTTTTATATGATTCATCAATTATTGGTATTTTTTGCGATTTTACGTACATTGGTTGCGTTTCATTTCCATTTACCCATTGGTAATGATAGGTGTATTTTGTTTGACTTATTTCGTAGCCGTCAGCGACAAAAGCATGTCCTGCATATCTATAACCCCATGTTATCCATAATACCACTATTGGTTCAGTTCTTCTTTTTGCACTCAATATTACAGGTTTTCTATTTTGTAAACTCTGTCTCACTTCTGTTGAATTATAATCCTTGTAGGTACAATTAATCCCTATGCTATTGAAGAATGGTGCTAAGTCTTTTGTTTCTGCACTAGATTTTTCAAGCGTATAGTTCATTTTTACATTCCAGCCAACCCAGCCCATAAGAATAGCGCTTAGATCAGAATTTCTACCATAATCCCAATAAGTACGTGCCATATTATCCCAAGCAGTTGAAGTTGCATTGGAAAAACTAAATCCATAGTTCTTATCATTTTCATCATATGAATAACCAACACATGAACCAATTGTGAATGCATTTACTGGAATTCCAATATCGTAATGTAAGAAATAAAGTGTTTGTGCACCTGCTACTGCAACGCAACCTGTTACACATCTGTCTGTTGTACTTTTTCCTGTTGGTACGCAAGTATTCCATGGGCTGCTTTGCCCCCACTTAGTAGGAATCAATGGTCCAACTTGGGTTGATGGCAAGGTAATGCTTGTAACATCATATAATTCCCAATAACCATCATTCTCAATGGGGCTAGCTATTTTTTGTACTTTGGTTTTACAACTACCCGTGGCTTGCGATTGTTGTAATTTGTCAATATTTGCCCATAATGTGAAATCTCCTAATGTTGTGTCTTGTTTACCCGCCTGTTTAAGGTCTAATATATTATCAGCAAGTTCAACAAGCCAGTTTCCTACACCAGGATTTATTTCTTTTAATTTAAAAACACCATCCTCCGCCGATGCAAGTATGCTTTCGGTTCTTCTATCTCCAGAAATTATTCTCCATCCTTTATTCTCCTTATAGTTAACTACGTAAAGCATTGTGTCGCCATTGTAGGCTATAGGTTCAATGTAGTCAAGTTGCTTATTTGAACTGTTTTTATCCAAAATACTCACTAAAGTATTTACATCACTTAAACTAATATTAAATTTGGAATTTACAGTCTCTATATTCGATTTAGTCTGAAATTCTTCATCAAAATCAAGTTGCTGACACGAAGCCAATGTAAATACTACAATGGCAAAGATATAATATATTTTTTTCATATTGATTGTTATTTTATAATTTCATTTTTAAATTCATTCTATATTTTCAGCCTATTTAGGCTTTGTTCTCGATATCTTTGTACTTTGTGTATTCTCTCGCATATTTACTTGATGGTTGGTACTCCTTTTACCTTTATTTGTTCCTTTCTTTTTTAAGTGTTATAACTTTACAATTCACAGACTTTTATGGTCTGTGAGCTGTATTTAACTTTAGTCATTAATCCATATTCCAAAAGTTGAAATATCAAATGCTATTGACTTGAGTTTGCTTTTAAGCATCATTATTCCTGGATATTAAGCAAATCTGTAAGATTGAGATTATTATATTTCAAAATCTCCCTTAAAAGTTCCTTTTCCGTTGGTAATAATGTTAATAGTGTATTCACCTTCTGACAGAGAGCTGATATCTATTACAGCATTTTGGGAATCTGAAATCTGAACTATTTGAACAATACTGCCATTTGTTCCCGAAATTTGGACAGTAATTTCGTCGTTGTAGTTTTGTGCACTTATTGTTAATTCATCTATAAAAATAGATCCGGCAAAACTTACAGGGTAAAGTGAAGGTGCACGCGCAGGTCCGGTAGGAAAGTCCTTATTCAACATAATTGAGTGGTTATTGTCCGTGTTTTCCGCAATTGAATAGTTGCATGAAAGGATAAAAAGAAAGATAAAAAGAATAGGACGCAAATTTAAGTTGTTCATTTGTTTTAAATTATTTAAATGGTTTAAGCCGCAAAATTATTTAAAACAAAAAACTCCTGCAAAGATTTTGCAGGAGTCAATAAAAAGTAACGCTAAATGTAGAGATAACAACGTATATATGTGGCGAGTACAAATAAAAAGTAACGCTACGAGTGGTCGATAAAAGCTTAAATATCTATGTTGTTTTTATCAATATTGTATTGTTCAAGTTTCAAGCGGAGCTTTGATTTCCTTCCACGAATGCTCGAATCAGAGGTGTTGTATAGTATTGCTATTTGCTTATTATCAAGCCGGAGCGAAGCAAAAACAAGCAGTAACTTTTCGTTATCGTTGAGTAATTTACAATTTTCAGATTTTATTCCTGTTAGTTCTGTGAATTTTTCATCACACAATAAGCTGTTCGGCTGTATATCCGAGGCAGCAATAAAATCTTGCAATGATTCATTAATTCTATGCGAGAGTTGTGTGTTTTTTGATAGATAAGGGTTAGTCAATAAGTCGGATAAAAAACCCTTGATACTGGCATTCTGTTGAGATACTTGTTGAAATAAGGGAAGTATAAATTCTTTTTCAATTAGACTCCGTTCCATCATTATTTTTTCCTGAAGTAGCAGTTTGTTTTGTTGGTCTGAAATTTTAGTTTTCATTACAGCCCGTATGTTATGCTGCCTATAGATAACGATAAGAGTAATAAGCAAGATGATAATAGTCATACTAATAAAACCTATCCATATCGCCCTGTTTTGATATTGGAGTGCTTTATTTTCCGCTTCTACCAAATCATATTTTTTTTCTATTTCCAAAATTTGCATATCCATTTCTTTGTTAGCAGCTTTTTCTCTTAACTGGTACGCTTGTTGGTAAGCCTCTGCACTTTTCTGCCAAAGTTTGAGATGTGCTGATATTTCAGCTATATTTTTATAGTACAAATAATTAAGATAATAACTACTGTCTTGAATACATTCTTCTGCTTTTTCGGCAAAATACAATGCACTGTCTGGTATATTTAGATCTTTAAAATTATTAGAAATACGATAATACATTTTCGATACATCATTGTAATTTTTACTTGATCGTAACAATTGCTTATTAATTAAGATTGATTTTTCTGGTTGTTTATTATACTCGTAATATGTTGATAATATATGATTTATGCTGGCTTTTTGTAAGTCCGAAAGATCTTTGAAATTAGTGAGTGTGGAAATATATTGTTTGGCAATACTAAATTTTTCCATTGCCAAATATGCCCATATAATTTCTACATAAGCATTAAATAAATACTTTTTACTCCCTAAAATTTTGGCTTGTTGAATGGCTTGCTTAAAATATCCGATACTGATACTCAAATTATTGTTATCGTAATGTATTAGCCCTAAATACTCATAACAGAAAAATAAAATAAGAGTATTATTTATTTGCTTTGTTTCCAAAAAGTCTATGGCATTCTTTATTGGTTCATAAGCCGTACTATCGATAATCCCCATCCGGTACCGTACTATACCTTGATACAG
>JBBSCW010000117.1:0-9326 GCA_038249855.1 Bacteroidales bacterium | reverse complement strand
TTAATTCCTCTTATCCATTCCCCACATCAATTTACTTTTAAGGGTATCAAAAAATGTATGATTCATCTGTTTGATTACTCGAATTGAAAAATCTGCTTTGGTAATTCGCAATCTTGTACTTTCGTTCAAAATTAGGTTTCTGCCGTCTAATGCCACTTGATAACAACCGCTTCTACTTCTCACTTCCAAATCGATGACCCAACTATCGGGCACAACCAACGGACGAACATTCAAACTATGCGATGCCACTGGCGACAACAGAATATTTTGAGCTTGTGGAACTACCAAAGGTCCGCCAACACTCATGGAATAGGCAGTTGATCCGGTGGGTGTTGAAACTAACAATCCATCGGCCTGATAAGTATGAATTGCCTCACCATTGAGATGGGTGTTGATACTAATCATCGATGAACTATCTTGCTTTAAAACAGACACTTCATTGAGTGCATAAGGATAATCGAGATGATGGTTATCAGAAGTTTCGACATATAAAAGTGATTTTTCCTCGAAATAATAATTGTGAGTCAAAATCGCTTCCAAAGCTGGTAAAATATTTTCACCTGGTACATCGGCCAAAAATCCCAAACGACCTGTATTAATTCCTAATATTGGAATCTGTTTCCTTCCTACATGGGCAGCCGTACTTAAAAAAGTGCCATCACCACCGATACTCAACGCAATATCTGCCTCGAAATCATCATTCTCTATTTTTTCAACTTTTGAAATATCCAAGTCTGAATGTTGCTGAGTGTATTCATAAAGTCCCTTTTCGAGCATCAGAATTATCTCTTTTTCCGAAAAATAGGAAAAAATTAATTGTAAATGCTTCATAAATACCGGTCGGTAAGTATTCGCAAATATGGCTATTTTCATACTGAAAACGTTTTTGAGGATTAATATGTATCTATTTAAAATACAATTACTTGATGAAACGAAATGTTTAAAAAAACGAAACTTTGCTTTAAATAAAGGATTGACTAATAAATTTAAGCTATTTTTGTAGTTGAAATTCTGTAAAAACTTAGTATCCTTATTGAATTAGTGTTTTTTCCCTAAATAAAAATCTTTGGGAAATTTTTGAAACGAAAATTTAAAAAAATTGCAGTGCAAAGGAACAAAATGTAAACCAAAGAAACAAATCAAGTCCATTCATTTCTTGAGTTCTTCATCGAAATGGTTCATTCTTTTGCACTTCAAAGTGCCTCACAAAAATATAAATAAATGACAAAATTAAGCGTAAATATCAATAAAATAGCAACCATCAGAAATGCAAGAGGAGGTGATGTTCCTAATATTTGCCAAGTAGCTCTCGATTGTGAAAAGTTTGGTGCTCATGGCATTACGGTTCATCCGCGACCCGATGAAAGACATATCAGATATCAAGATGTATTGGATTTACGACCTATTCTGAAAACAGAGTTCAATATCGAGGGAAATCCTACCAAAGAATTTATAAAATTGGTAAAATCAGTAAAACCAAATCAAGTCACTTTGGTACCCGATGCCCACGATGCAATCACTTCGAATGCAGGATGGGATACAGTTAAGCATTTAGAATACCTAAAAGAAATTGTTGCAGATTTTCAAAGTTCAGGTATACGAGTTTCCATTTTTGTGGATACAAACCTTGAAAACATAGAATATGCTGCCAAAACTGGCACTGATCGAGTAGAACTTTATACTGAACCGTATGCTACTAACTACCATATAGACAGAGATTTAGCAATTGCTCCATTTATTGAAGCTGCAAAATTAGCTAAAAAATTGGGCTTAGGACTTAATGCCGGGCACGATTTAAGTCTTGAAAATTTGACCTTTTTCCACCAACAAATCCCTTGGATTGATGAGGTTTCGATAGGTCATGCTTTAATTTCGGATGCCCTATATTTTGGACTCGAAGAAACGATTAAACAGTATAAGAAACAATTGCTATAATTCTACGTTTATAATTAAAGGCATAATTTTTGCTACTTTCTGTCGTTCAATAGCTAAGTGTTTGTTTTAAATTATACAACAACACAACTAATATCTCATTCATCTGACAGACCGCATTAAGCGGTCGAACAGCTATTATCTGAATCGTTTCCGACCGATTTGCGGTCTGAAACATAAGTTTTTAAAGTATAAATTAATTCACACACTTATCACAAAATTTTTTATTTAAAAATCAAATAATTACACTACAAATTTATGAACCTACTGCTCATTCTTCAAGTTGCACCCGCAGTTACCGATTTAGCTGCCGAAACCGTTGTCAAAGAAATGAATCTTTGGGAAATGTTTAAATATGGCGGTCCAATTATGTACGTTTTAGTTTTCATGTTTGCTTTTGCCATGTATCTGCTTATCGAAAGGCTGATTACACTCAAAACGGCATTGAAAGAGGATAATTCCTTTATGAATAGAATCAAAGACTACATTTATGATGGAAAAATTGATGCAGCTGTAAAACTCTGTCGAGATTCAAATTCCCCAACAGCTCGTATGGTTGAAAAAGGGATTAGCCGCTTAGGACGCCCGATGAGCGATGTACTTGTTGCCATTGAAAATGTGGGAAATATGGAAATCGCCAATCTTGAAAAAGGCTTGGTAATTATGGCATCAATTTCCGGAGGTGCTCCTATGTTAGGTTTCTTAGGAACGGTTACTGGTATGGTTTCTACCTTCTACAATATGTCGTTGAACAACACTGGAACTATCCAATTGAGCGATTTATCGGAGGGTATGTATCAAGCCATGGTTACTACAATTGGTGGTCTTATTGTTGGTATTATTGCTTACTTCGCATACAATTATTTGGTTTCGAGAGTCGATTCTGTTGTGCGTAAGCTCGAAGCTAGAACCATGGAATTTCTTGATTTGCTGAATGAACCTGCTTAAAATTATTTACGATTTAAGGATTTACTATTTACAATTTAAGATTGTAA
The DNA here is from genome assembly GCA_038249855.1 of Bacteroidales bacterium. Lineage (GTDB taxonomy): Bacteria > Bacteroidota > Bacteroidia > Bacteroidales > Paludibacteraceae > Paludibacter. The sequence goes on along the minus strand of JBBSCW010000117.1, from coordinate 6,399 downwards.
ATAACATATTACTAGTAGATTAATCATTCCTTAATTTCTATGTTTTATCATTTTTCATTTTTATTGAAAACGTTTAAAAAACTCAAATAACAAATGGCTTTAAAAAGACGAATAAAAGTTGAGGCAGGATTTGCAATGTCGTCCATGACTGACATTATTTTCCTACTTCTTCTGTTTTTCATTATTGCATCCACCATGTCGTCGCCCAACGATATAAAACTTAATCTTCCGCAAAGCAAGGCGAAAAGTTCAACTAAGGCAGTGATAGCCAAAGTATCGATTGATGCTGATGGAAATTATTTTGTGGCCAAAGGTAACAGCACTCCCGAGCAAATTCAGCCGGAATTATTGGAATCGTACATCATGAACCTTGTGGCTCAGGACACAAGTACCTATATAGCACTGCATGCCGACCAAAACATAGCGTACAAAGAGGTTGTAAAAGTACTCGACATAGCCAACCAACATAAATTAAAATTGGTTATAGCTACCAAAACATCCCAAAAATAAAACGAAGTGGATAAATCAGATTTATACGGCATCATTGGCTCAGGAATCATAACTGGTTTACTGATTCTATTGTTGTTTCTAATTGTGCTGCCTGGTGCAAAAAAAATAGATGACGAAGGAATCATGGTGAGCTTTGGAAACTTCTCTGAGGGTGCTGGGATGAATGAGCAAAAAGAAGCTGCGCCTATACCTAAACCTACCCCTAAACCTACACCAACTCCTACTCGAACTCCAACTCCAACTGCCAAACCGGTAATTAAGGATTTAATGACTCAGGATGACAATTCGGTGGCTATTGCTGAACGAAAGAAAAAAGAAAAGCAAGAGAAGTTCGAGAGAGATGCCATCGAGAAAAGAAGATTGGATGATTTGAGAGTAGCCAATGAGAAAAATAGGAAGGAACAAGAAGCTATTGAAAAAGCAAATTCGATGGATGGTATGTTTGGCAACAGCAATTCTAGCGGAAGTGGAAAAACTTCGGGCAATACTAACTTAGGAAATCCACTTGGTAAGGGTAGTTCAGGTGGAAATTCTTGGTCGCTCAACGGAAGGTCGCTCAATGGACGATTAGTTTCACCGAGTTACGACAATGATGTGGAAGGAAAAGTTACCGTAACTATCAGAGTGGATGCCGATGGTAATGTAATCAATGCCTCCGTCGGTTCACCTACTACTATTTCGGACCCAACCACAAGAAATGCGGCTGTTTCAGCAGCTAAAAACACTAGATTCACAGCTGGAAACGGAGTTGCAACTGGCTCGATAACTTATAATTTTAATTTAAGATAAGTTCTTAAAGAGTTTGAAATTTGAGAAGTTTGGGATTTGTAAGATTCTAGGGTTAGGATTTGAGATAAGAGTTTGAGATTTGAAAAGTTTAGTGTTCGGTGTTTAGTGTTCGTTACTTGTCGACTCGTTTATTATTTGCTGTTTACTGTTTGCCGTTGAAATTACTCACTTTCCGCTACTAACTTCAAAGTAACTTCCTTAACTTCCATTTAAATATTAATTTAAAAATCATGAAAGTACTATTATTTTTGGCTGAGGGTTTTGAGGAAATTGAAGCCATTGCTGCAATTGATATTTTTCGTAGAGCTGATATTGAAGTGGTTACTATATCGATAACCGATGACAAAACGGTTTGTGGAGCTCATCAGGTTTGCATAATTGCCGATAGCGTTTTTGAAAAAACAGATTTCAGTGGTGATTTCTTAATTTACTTGCCTGGCGGACTTTCTGGGACAACAAATCTTGATAATCATGCTGGTTTGAAGCAACTTATTTCGGATCAAGTAAGCAAGGGAAATGAGATAGCTGCCATTTGTGCAGCTCCTTTAATTCTTGGAAAAATGGGTATTCTAAAAGGTAAAGATGCCATTTGTTATCCAGGATTTGAGAATCAATTACTTGAATCCAATATTTCTGAAAAAACAATAGTAAAATCGGGAACAATCTATACTGCCAAAGCTGCTGGAGTGGCCATTCAGTTTGCACTTCGCATTGTAGAAGATTTATGTGGGAAAGAAAAAGCCAAAGAAATTGAAAAATCAATTTATTTAGAATAAAACTTTCCAAAAAATATATTATTAAATTAAAAAACCACCCAAAATCTACCAAACTCTGTCTTAAAAGTCCCCCTTTGGGGATTTAGGGGGCTGCTATTAATCCCACTATATGAATAAAATTATTACTTCTACCACTATATTTTTGCTATTTGCGTTCCTAATTTCCGCACAAACAACTAAACAACAAAACCTGAAAGCCGGCATCGTTTTACAGAAAACACAAAGTCTCTATTGGGAAAATGGAGTCGGTTTTGATTATAGCTCTGCCAATATCTTAGACAATAAAATTCACTTCAAAGCTACATTTTTAAGCAGTCGTTTAGGAAGTGCTTTCAATTCAAATGCCATAAAACAAGATAATTTTATTGTCGGTGCAGATTGGAGATTCCGCTCGAAAAAAGATTTTCAGATATTGGTCGGTTTAAATACTGGCGTTTTCAAAGCACATTACGACGACCCAATCTTCGATGACCTCCCCAGCTCATCCATCATGCTATCAGCAGAAACTGGCTTAGTCTATCAGTTTAAATTCCCATTATCGGCAATGTTAACAGTCGGTTATAACTTACGAAACGGCGATGGTGCCGTAATTCCTGGTACGCTTTTTCCAGTATTTTATAAGTTAGGATTGTATTATAGTTTATAAGGCAGATAATAAGTATTGACAATTTAACAATTTACCATTTACAATTTAAGAAGTTGAAGATTATCAGCGAATTAGAATACTATTAATACGACATTGTATTATTCTAATTACTTAATACACTTTTAAACATGCTATTATGAGATTTAAAATATACACTTTACTAATTACAACTTCGATTCTATTTTCGTGCAATCCTACTCCAGAGATTGACGATGTTAATATGTTGGATGGCAATCAAATTTTTGATCTTTCGCTTACTCAGCCTGAGAAATACTTAGCCTCAATATATATGGCTAACCCTACTGCCATTCAGAAAGAAAAGCCTGTAATTATTGCCGCTCATGGTTATTCTGCCACTACTTTTGAATGGGATGAGCTGCGTGAATATGCCGACTCAGCTAAAACATTTAATGTATCGCAGGTTTTGCTGGGTGGACATGGACGTAATTATGCTGATTTTAAAAAAGGTACTTGGCACGATTGGCAAAGTTCCATTATTGATGAGTATAAAAAATTGAGCGATATGGGTTTCAAAAACATCTATGTGGCCGGCTCCTCTACTGGTGCTCCGTTAATTATCAACATGTTGGAATCTGGGATATTTACTAAATACACTACGCCAAAAGCTTTATTTCTAATAGACCCAATCGTAGTTTCAAGTAATAAAACTCTAACTATGGTTGGTTTGCTTGGACCAGTTTTAGGTTACAATTCCATCACATTAGCAGACGGCGAAAAGGGCAAATGGTATATCTATCGACCTCAGGAAAGTCTGAATCAGTTGATGGATTTAATTGATTTAACCCGTCGACAACTCCAGAAGGGAATTCTAATTTCGGGCAATTTAACCGTAAAAGTTTTTAAGAGTGATATTGATGACAATGCTGATCCGGTGAGTGCGGTAATGATTAAAAAAGGCATTAAGTACGAACCTTCCTTAAATCGTAAAATTGATGTAGAAATGATTCATTCTAACTTGCATGTTTTTACCCGACTGAGAGGTCGAGACAACATAAAACCCATTGATGTTGCGAATCAACACAAGGCTTTTGTGGAAATGGAGAATGAAATGTTAAAGTCAACAATTAAATAATTATTTGATTTATTGAGCTTTATGCTCTAAAATTCATTTCGCATATGAAAGCTTTATTAAAGAGAATTATACCTGAACGTTTCAGAATTACGATACGATTGACATCATATAAGGTAACTTCCATTTTCTATTCAGGGAATACTTATCGTTGCAATAGTTGCAATAAAAGTTTCCGAAAGTTCAAATCCTATGGTAAGACTAACAGAGCCAATGCTTGTTGCCCATATTGTAATTCACTGGAACGCGAAAGATTGATGAAATTCTATTTCAGTAACTATTTTCAACAAACGAAACCCAAAAAACTTTCGTTACTTCATTTTGCTCCCGAAAAGTCGTTAACACAATTTTTTAAGTCCTTTCCAAGATTCAATTATTTTGGAGCTGATATCAATCCCCTTTTAGCTGATTACCAAATAGATATTAGTAATATTGAATTTGAGAATGATAAGTTTGACATCATTATTTGTTCGCATGTTTTAGCCCATGTTCAGGATGAAAGAAAAGCAATAGAAGAAATGCGACGCGTGTTACATCCTGATGGTTTTTTGTTGATACTGACTTACGTAAATGAGAAGAGATTGAAAACGGAAATTGTAAATCCAGACAATTCAAATTATATTCAGAACGATAAAGTATATCGTTATCATGGTCACGACTTTGGAAGCTATTTAACCAGTTTTGGATTTGATGTAGAAGAATTTGATTACAAAAACACGCTAGATAAAGCCACAATCGAGAAATACTGTCTAGGTAATTATGGACCTGAGAACTTTTATATTTGTAGAAAAAAATAAAAGCATGATAAAGTGATATTCACTTCTCTATAATTATTCCCAACCAAGAAACCACAGCTTCCGCACGATTGCATCCTGTGCTAGGAAATTAAATCAACACAATATCCAATATTTCTATTCCAACCTACCACCCTCGCTGACCCCCGCTGGCGCAGGTCTGCGACCTATTCCATACAAACCATTTATAATCAGTTGATTCTATATACTTTGATTTGGCACGGATTGCAAATCCGCGCCAGCTGGGGGTGGAGAAATTAATGTAAAAATCGAGTAAAAGAAAACGCCGGACTTATTTAAGCCTGGCGTTTTTTTTATGTTGAGAAAATAATTTATTCAAGATCATAGTTATTGTAAAGTCTCTGAAATAAATTAGCTCTACCCTTTTCTATTATCTCATCCCAGTCCGATTTATTCCAAATTTCAACTTTTGAAGTTGCCCTGACCAAAACAATACATTGATTCTTTTTTAGTTTCGGAATTAATTTGTCCATCAATTCTGAATTATCAGCTACCGAATTTTGTGAATCATTGTCAGAATTGTAGAAGACAGCATCTTCATTCACTTTCGATAAAGGATCACCTTTCAATAGCTGATCTCTGATATCTCTTATATCAGAAGTCATTCTCCACCAACGAAAAAAGATAATAATAGATATCAATAATGTTGCAATTGATACAATCAAATAAACGGATTCAAATGTTTTTAGCATAATGTTATAATTTCTAAAGTATAATTATCTAGTACCAAGTATCTGATCGCCAACAAAATCATTTTTTTTCATAAACTACTTTGTTTCAATTTTTCTTTTCAACATCCAATGATACACATTTTGATTACCAACTGTAACAACATATGCCTGAACAAAATCCCAGCCTTCAGTACCCATATGGTTTAATGCATCTACCATCGAATTGAATTTTATAGACTCGCCTGTTTCACTTTTCATCCGCCTGTCTTGTTTCCAAAAACTTACTTCCTGACCATAATCAACATCAATTTTGACTTTTGTACTAAACAAACTAGCAGAACCGACAATCTCACAATATAGAAACTTTGGTTGACTTTGAATAGAGTCATTACCTTGTGCCATAGCACTAAAACCCACAAGCGATACAATCGCCATCAATAACATTGTTTTTTTCATAAATCATTAAATTTTAAAGTAAGTAATTATTTTCTTTTTACATAAGTCTTTTTTCCGCTTGAATTTAAATAATACTGTCCTCCCCTTGGACCCGTACTTATCTGTCTACTTGGAGTAGAATAACTTTTTGAAGTGCTCGATTCACTTGTCACTTGACTTGAACTACTTGTGCTCGTACTGCTCGATTTTGCATGTTGCCAACAAAATTCACTACCTGCCTGTGCATTCCTACTACATTGCGTGCCAGCTGATGTTGTGGCTTTACAACGAAATGTTTCAGTTTGTAAAAGTGATTGAGGTTCAGAGCTGGCATTACTCGGGGTAACGTATGATAAACTCTGAGCATTTAAATCATTTTTAATATTACCTAAAATCTGATACAAATAGTCTACTCTTGCTTCTAAATGTTTAATACGTTCTTCATGAGACAGTATTGCTGACTCACATGAATCAATAGTAAGTTGCATTTTTTTTGTTTGCCCATTTACGTTGAGAAAACACAAGATGACAGTAACCACAATAATTAGAGTCTGTTTATAAAGTCCTATATTTTTGAGTCAAATTTTTAAAATAGCATTTTTAACAAATTGTATATATTGAGAACTTAAAAATTTGATCATGAAACTATCTGGTTTTACGAAAATTA
>JBBSCW010000116.1:0-9365 GCA_038249855.1 Bacteroidales bacterium | reverse complement strand
TCGGTTAGTAAGTTCAGGAATTCAGGCTGAAAATATTGAAGACAGAAACAAGAATGACAAAAAGAAACTTAGAGAAATACCTAATGATTCTACTTATCAGAAAATAGCAGTTCAGAATAGACAAGCTAGAATTTCATCAAACAAAGTATCACCATCTTTACAAAAAGCATTTCCAGTGATTGGAAAACCAAAATCTTTAGTGATTCTAGTTAATTTCTCCGATTTAAGTTTCAAAACGGCTACTCCCAAAGAAGCATTTACTAATCTTCTCAACAAAGAAGGATATTCAGATAATGGAGGAACAGGTTCGGCAAGTGATTATTTTAGAGATGCATCCAATAAGGCTTTTATTCCTCAATTCGATGTTGTTGGTCCTTTTACATTACCAAAACCAATGGCATATTATGGTGAAAATGTGTCTGATAGTGATAAAGAACCACGTCAAATGATAATTGATGCTTGTGCTCAAGCTGATTTAAATGGAGTAGATTTCAAACAATATGATACCGACAATGATGGATATGTTGATAATATTTTCGTGTATTATGCAGGTTACAACGAAGCAGAAAATGGACCTGATAATTCAATTTGGCCACATCGTTGGGCTTTGGCTAATACTGCTACCCGTTTCGATGGAAAAATAATTTCAGACTATGCTTGTACTTCTGAATTGCGTGGTAGTACGGGTACGAATATGTGTGGTATCGGTACTTTCTGTCATGAGTTTGGACACGTTCTTGGTCTTGCCGATTATTATGCAACTGATGATTCGAAACACCATACACTATCCACATGGCATATAATGGACGCAGGTCCTTACTTGAATTTCGGAAGAACACCGCCGACCTATTCAGCATTTGATCGTTTCTTCTTAAATTGGTTAGTCCCGATTGAACTTAACTTGAAACAACAAGTTAGCTTACCCGCTTTGTTAGATAGTAATAAAGCTTATATTATTACTCAAAACGGAAACCACAATTTGAATGGATCAAACCCTAATCCCAAAGAATTTTTCACCCTCGAGAATAGACAAAAAACGGGCTGGGACTCTTATCTTCCAGGGCATGGGTTATTAATTACTTTGATCAATTACAACGCAAATACTTGGGATTTCAATAGGCCAAATAATGATCCAAATGCTATGGGTGTTGATATTATAGAAGCCGATGGTATAGCTTCGGATAATAGTTTAAGTGGTGATCCTTTTCCAGGAACTTCTAAGCGTGATTATTACGAACCGAAATTACACTCAGGCCTTAATATCAATAAACCAATTACTTTTATTAGAGAGAATGATGGTATTATTACTTTTCGATTTATGGGAGGTGGGAAAGTTCCTACAACAAGTATTTTAGGATCTCTTAATCAATTTAATACGGTTTATGAAACACCATCGGCTACACAATCGATAAAAGTCTTTGGTATAAATTTAGAAGACAGCCTCCAATTGAAATTTGAAAATAAAACACATTTTCAAATGCAACTTAAAAATAGTACTGATGGTAAATGGTTAAAATACATTGCACTAGCGGCAAAAGATTCTTTGGTGGATACTACTGAAATCTTAATCCGTTACAATCCTACTGAACCATCATTCCAAGACTTACATTTAGATAATTTATTAGTAGGTTCAAAAAATGCGGAGATTAATAAATTATTATTATCTGGTAAATCATCGCGACCCGTATATGTCATCCCGCCTATAGCTAATTCTGCCGAAAAAGTTACACTTGGTAGCTTTATTGCAAGTTGGAATCCTGTATTTGATGCAAGTGGCTATTATTTAAGTGTTTATAGCGTTTCGGAAGGAGTTTCTAGTAAACGTGAAGGATTTATTAATGGCTTAAATTCTCCATCGGGCTGGGATATAAATGCAAACTTACTTACGACTTCTGCAAATTATAGTGGCGACAGTGTTCCTGCTATTCAGTTTACTAAAACAGGAAATTATATTCAGACTATGAATTATCTTATACCAGTTTCAGGTTTTTCGTACTATGTGAGATCTATGGCAGAACCTAATGGTAAACTTTTATTGGAAGCTTGGGATGAGACGAAATGGAATGTAATTGATAATTCTATAGTTACTAGTTCTTTGAAGGAAATAAAATCATTTACTTTCAATAAAGACTTGAATTATTTACAATTTAAACTAACTTACACAAATACTACTGGATATGTAGCCATAGATGATATGACAGCTTCATTCGATAAAAATATCAACTACATTAAGCAAAATAAATGGACTACGGCCACATCAGATACATTAATTGATTTGATTTCGAATCGTTATCACTATTATAAGGTAAGAGCAAGCGATAGAACAATTGATTATTCTCAAACGATTAAATATGAAAATATAACTGCATATTCAAATACAATTGAATTAAAAACACTGGAAGATACAACCTCAAAAGTACTAAGAAGTAAAATTCATGCAGATGGATCAGTACAAGTAATTTTAACAACACCTTATCAGCCAATTCTAGTTTATAACGCGATTGGTCAAATTGTCGATGAAATTATTCCTACTTCGAATATTGTCAATATTACAAATCTCCCCAAAAACCAATTGTTAATTTTAAAATCAGGTAACCAATTTGCCAAAATAATATTGTAACCGAAAGAAGTTTTTATAACCCAAAAAAACAAAAGACCAGTTCATATTAACATGAACTGGTCTTTTTATATTTGAGAACTTATTTGTACAAAGTTTGATTGTTTAGATTTTTAATCAGAGGTATTAAATTAAAACACAAGCTAAACTCTCTAAAGTGCGAAAGGTAGTGAACCTCACGGCAGACTACCAATCTTTGTTAACCTTAAATCTAATACTATGAAAAAATCACAATGCAAAGATAAGGCAGTTTAAGTAATTCTGCAAGTGTTTATCTATTTATTTTTGAAGAAAAGGTGTTTTATAACATTATTTTACTATTTCGAGATATTATTCTTTGTTTTTGATGATTTTTTTAGAAATTTTAGAGTAAAAGTTCTAATCTAAAAGTAATCAATAGTACAAAATACACCAACTTGGACTTTAAAATCCAATAGACTTAAGATTTAATCCCGTTTTTTCATCAATTCCGAACATCAAATTCATGTTTTGTACAGCCTGACCTGATGCTCCTTTGAGTAAATTGTCAATCATGGAAACAATAAGTAATTTATTTCCATGCTTTTCAAGATAAACTATAGCTTTGTTTGTATTTATTACCTGCTTTAAATCTGGATTTTTTTCACTCACAAATGTAAATGCAGCATTTTGATAATATGATTGATATAATCGCTTAGCTTCTTCTAAGCTTAAATTACAAGTGGTATACGTAGTTGCATAAATTCCACGCGGAAAATTACCTCGAACGGGAATAAAGTTCAGCTCTTTATCAAAATCAGCTTGTAATTGCCGAATAGATTGACCGATTTCTTGTAAATGCTGATGCCCAAAGGCTTTATAAATCGATATATTATTATTACGCCAACTGAAATGTGAAGTTTCAGTAGGTCTAACACCTGCACCCGTGGAACCTGTAATGGCATTGATATGAACCTCATCGGTTAGTAAACCAGCAGCTGCTAAAGGAAACAATGCTAACTGAATAACAGTAGCAAAACAGCCCGGATTGGCTATTCTAGTTGCTTTACATATGTTAACACGGTTCAATTCGGGTAAACCGTATACAAAATCATGATTTGGACTCTTGGCTCTAAAATCAGTCGAAAGATCGATTATTTTCAGTTTTTCGGGTAGGGTATTATTCTCAACGAAATTTTTGCTGTCTCCATGTGCCGAACAAAGAAAAAGTACATCGATATCGTCAAAATTCAATTCTGAACTAAATAATAAATCGGTATCTCCAATCAACCCACTATGAACATTTACGATGGGATTACCACTGTTACTTGAACTATGCACAAATTTAATTTCTGATTTTGGATGATGAATAAGTACTCTCAACAACTCACCTGCAGTATAGCCAGCTCCACCAACTATGCCTATTTTAATTTTATTTCCCATTGTATCTAGTAGTTTGCTAACTATCTTATGCACTTGATTAGTAATAATTACAAGCCCCAAAATGTATGTATTGTGTCTTGTTTTGGAAGTACAAAAGTAGTCAATTTTAATTTCATATTAAGAAATACTGAACAAGAACGTTAGATAAGAAGTACGAAGTCATTTTGAGTGAATGTTTTAGATCATATAGTTTTTATTTATTTTAAGAAAAAAAACGGACACGAACAATGAAAAATAAACTAATACTGTTACGATTATTTAGGTATAAACAACAACTTGTATTTTAAATCACATATATTTTGTTCAAGATGAAGCTTTATATTCAGCTTTAAGTTAGGCTGTTGCACAGATTTTATTCAAAAAAAAATATAAATTTTTTGTTTTAAGTATTATTATATTTGAATTATTGCTTACCTTTGAGAAAAATAATCAGAACGCAAGAATAGTTATTTAAATTGATGTTTATTTTATTGCCCAATTCTTTAAAGAAAATATAAATTATGATTAAAGTATTTATTGTAGACGATCATGAGATTATTCGTCAGGGCTTAAAAATGATACTTAAAGAAGCCGATGATTTAGTCGTGGTTGGGGAAGCTCAAGATGGAATTGAGGCACTCCAAAAAATTAAAACCATCGAATGTGATGTATTATTGCTTGATTTGAATATGCCGGGTAAAAGTGGGATTGAATTACTTTCAGACATTAAATTACTAAAACCCCAAATTCATATTTTAGTATTGAGCATTCATCCCGAAGATAAATTCGCTTTGCGTACAATTAAGGCTGGTGCTTCAGGGTACTTGTGTAAAGACACAGCACTTGAAGAACTTATAATAGCCATTCGCAGAATTTATACAAAGGGGAGATATATTAGCAATACGCTTGCTGAGCAGTTAGCATTTGAAATTATACCTAAAGCAGAAACACCGCCTCACGCCCAATTATCAAGTAGAGAGCATCAGATTCTTATTAAAATTGCTTCCGGTATGAAAGTAAAGGAAATTGCGAAAGAGCTTGATTTAAGTATTAGTACAGTTTTTACATACCGCCTTCGAATATTTGAAAAATTGAATATTCGCAACAATGTTGAATTAACTCATTATGCAATAGAAAACAAATTAGTAAACTAAGAACAGAATTCAGAATTTTCATATTCATCTCCACCTATTTGGGGATTTGTATTTGTGTAATTCACTCATAGATAATTTTTTATCTATGAGTGAATTCTGTTTATAGGTTGTTTATTTATGTTTGATACTCTACTGCTAATGAAATAAATGTCCAATCAAATTTAATTTTGGTTTTGTACAATTACTGTCAATAGTAAAATATAACTTTCGATAATGGATGTTTTTTTGTACTTTTGCTGAAATTTTTTTTAATAAAAGCCAAGTAAATTTCTTCTTTATTTGTTCTAAAAGTAAAATAAGAACTTTAAATTAAGACAATTTTTCGGTCTTTTGTTTTTGAATTAAAGTGCTGTTATTCAAATAAATAATATTTGTAATTATAAATATCTCTTCATGAACATTATTCAAATTAAGGACAAACAATTCAAACTTTCTATTCCAGACAATGAAATTCAACAAGCGGTCGCTCGTGTCGGAAACGATATTAATAAGGATTTAGAAGGTACCAATCCACTTTTTATTTGTGTGTTGAATGGTGCATTTATGTTTGCAGGCGACTTAATGAAAACAATAAGTATTCCTTGCGAAATCACTTTTATAAAACTGTCGTCGTACGATGGACTTTACAGCTCAGGTACAGTGAAGGAAATTATTGGTCTGAACGAAAGTGTAGTTGGCCGAAATGTAGTAGTGGTGGAAGATATTGTAGATACAGGTATCACTATGGAACGTATTTTAGCTTCTTTGAGAGCTAAAGGAGCTAATGATATTAAGGTGGCAACATTTCTTCAGAAACCTGATGCTTTGCAGCGTGATATTCAGGTTGATTATGTTGCTATGAGTATCCCTAACGATTTTATTGTGGGTTATGGCTTAGATTATGACGGGTACGGTCGGAATCTAAAAGATATTTACACCGTACTGGATTAAAATGTATAACATAATGGTTGGTTTTAGGTATAGCTAACCCTTGCGTTTTTTATTAAATATTTATAGGTATTAGATTATGATGAATATAATTATTTGTGGTGCACCTGGTTGTGGAAAAGGAACACAGAGTATGATGATTGCTGAAAAGTATAAGTTGAAACACCTTTCGACAGGTGAACTCTTACGAAAAGAAATTAAAGAAAAAACAGCTTTAGGTATAGTTATCGAAGATTCTATCGCAAAAGGCAATTTGGTTCCTGACGAGATGATTATCGATATATTGTTAAGGGCATTTCAAGATAACAAAGAAAATATACATGGGGTAATACTTGATGGATTTCCGCGTACCGTAAATCAGGCCGAGACGCTTGAAAAAGTGCTTAAAGGAACTATAAACGAGATTAGTATTTTATTGGATATACATGTAGATAACAGAGAGTTAATCAATCGATTACTTAAACGTGGTGAAACTTCGGGTAGGAGTGATGACAATTTGGAAACAATTATTAAACGACTTGATGTTTTCGAAGCGAAAACAGCTCCAGTTAATTATTACTATAAAACCTTAGATAAATATGCTTCCATTGATGGGATGGGTAATGTTGAACAGGTAAATGCACGAATTTCTGAGGCCCTCGATTCTATCCTGATCGAAAACTAAAAATCCTGTCAAAACCGAACAATCCGGCTGTTTAGCAATCGGAAACTAAAACACAAATCATGGCTAGTTCAAATTTTGTTGATTACGTAAAAATATTTTGTAAGTCAGGTAATGGTGGTGCAGGTTCAAAACACTTGTATCGAGATAAGCTGACGATGAAAGGCGGTCCTGATGGTGGTGATGGTGGTCGAGGTGGTCATATTATATTGCAGGGCAGCAAAAATCTTTGGACGCTTATACACTTAAAATATGCACGTCATCTTCATTCTGGTCATGGCGGTGATGGTGGTCCAAGTCGTAGTTTTGGTAAAGAAGGCGAAGATAAAATAATTGAAGTCCCTTGTGGAACAGTGGTTTATGATGCAGAGACTGGAGAATTTATTTGTGATATCAAAGAGGATGGCGAACAAATAATATTGGTCAAAGGTGGTAGAGGTGGACAAGGGAACTGGCATTTTAAATCGGCCACAAACCAGACTCCACGTTTTGCTCAACCTGGCGAACCATCTATTGAGCGAACAGTTATTTTGCAATTAAAAGTACTTGCTGATGTTGGTTTAGTAGGTTTCCCTAATGCTGGAAAGTCCACTTTATTGTCGGTAGTTTCAGCTGCAAAACCAGAAATTGCAGATTATCCTTTTACCACACTTGTTCCCAATTTGGGAATCGTTGCGTATCGTAACAATCAGTCCTTTGTAATGGCGGATATTCCGGGGATTATTGAAGGAGCTTCAGAAGGTAAAGGTTTAGGGCTTAGGTTCTTGCGACATATAGAGCGAAATTCTATTTTACTTTTTATGATTTCTGCTGATAGTAAGGATATTACAGAGGAATATAATATTCTTCTGAACGAGCTCGAAACTTATAATCCTGAACTGGCCGATAAACAAAGAATTTTGGCTATCACCAAAAGTGATATGCTCGATGAAGAATTGACCCAAGCAATTCAAGATGAATTAAACTTAGAGGTGGAAACAATTTTTATTTCTTCAGTTACTGGTCAAGGAATACAGGAACTTAAAGACTTGATTTGGAATGAAATAAATAAAGAATCAAATAAATTAGTTGAGATTTCACATCGCCCGATATATATTACTACTGTTGAGCCCGTTGAAGAAGAAGAGCTGGTTGAGGATGAATTTTATGAAGATGAAGATGAAGATGACGATATTAGTAAATATAAGGGTATTGGCTGGGATGAGTTGTAGGTAAAAAAAAAATTAGGCGGAGGCAAAGGCTGAGGCCAAGTTTTCAAATTCCAAATCTCAAATTTCAAACCCTTTCTTATCCGTGATCACCTATACTTTATTAGAACAATTTTCAGAAATTACGCACTTTTGCACAACGAGGCATGGTGGAGTAAGTGAGGGAAATTATGGTTCGTTCAATATAAGTCCATATTCAGGTGATAACATTGAAAATCAAACCGAAAATCTAAATCGCTTAGCTCAGAAGTTAAACATTGCAACTCAGGATATTATATTTCCATTTCAAACTCATGGAAATGAGGTGCTTATTATTGATAAGGAATTCTTGAGCAAAGAAACTTCCGAAAAACACTTACTCCTCTCAGGAAAAGATGCTTTAATAACAAATATCCCTGAAATTTGCATTGGTGTTACTACAGCCGATTGCGTTCCTGTCACTTTCTACGATCCCACTCAAAAAGTAATAGCAGTAGCACATGCTGGCTGGCGTGGAACCTGTACACAAATTGTTCGAAACACTATCCATGCTATGACTGAGCATTTTGCTTGTAATGTAGCTGATATTTATGTAGTTATAGGTCCTTCAATATCTGTGCAAGCATATCAGGTAGGAGAGGAGCTTTACGAAATTTTTAAATCAGCAGGATTTCCTGTGCTGGAAATTTTCAAAACTATTGATTCAAATTTACATCTCGATTTATGGAAAGCCAACGAATGGCTTCTTTTACAAGCTGGAATTCCATCGACTCAGATTGGGATTTCTGGATTGTGCACTTACAATATGAATCAAGATTTTTTCTCGGCACGCAGACTTGGAATTAAATCCGGTCGAATGTTGAGTGCTATTAGCATCAGAGATTAAGCCTATATTTTAAATATCTTCCGAAATGATTTCTATCCAAATTTCCGATTCGATTCGAAATGTATGTCCCGAAATTTGTTTGGGTGTTATAAGTTGTGAGATGATTAATTCTCCTTCCAATGCTGATTTGTGGTTAGAAATCGAGCACGAAGTCAATACAATCAGTCAACACTATAAACTTGAAGAAATTAATAAGCGGAATGAAATTCGAGCTACACGTTTGATATATAAAAGTTTAGGAAAAGACCCAAACCGTTATCGCCCTTCGGCTGAGGCTTTGTGTCGGCGTATAGTTCGTGATTTAGGTCTTTATCGGGTTAATACTTTAGTTGATATTGTTAATTTTGTATCTATTCGAAGCGGATTTTCAATCGGTTGTTTTGATTTGGAGTTAATTAAAGGAAATTTAAGTTTGGGAGTTGGGAATGAAAATGAAGAATTTGAAGCTATAGGTAGAGGTCAGTTAAATATTTCTGGTTTACCTATTTACAGAGATATAATAGGAGGAATAGGCACTCCAACCAGCGATAGTGAACGAACGAAAATAAGTGAG
>JBBSCW010000115.1:0-9496 GCA_038249855.1 Bacteroidales bacterium | reverse complement strand
CGTAAAAGTCACACAAGCTATACACCTGTTTGTTCAGTTCGTTCATATAAGCAGTCATGCCTATATATTCGGTTCGTGAAGTGTTGACAATCCCTTTATTAGAACCAGTATCGTCCATAAAACGGAAATATTGCCAACCAAATCTTCAAACCTTCAAACTCTTCAAATTTTCAAACCTCCAAACTCTTCAAATTTCCCTAATATTCCTTCAACACCTGTACTTCGAATGGTTTTAAATCCAACACTTTGGACGAAAATTTTGTATCCAATAAAATATTTTCAAAACCATTGGCAGAAGTATTCAACGTAATTTTACGTGGGTATTTTGATAAGTTCACTATCACCCAACCGCTTTCTTTTCCTTTGCGGGGGACAATTACTACTGTTTCGTCACCGGTAGCAAGTGGAGCAATATTCACTTGCTCGGCTGCTTTCAATAATATCTTTTTCAGCGAAACTTTTCCAGGATCTGTGCCCAAAACAATTACTTTTCCTTTTCCAACAGCATTTTCTATAATTGCAGGTTTCTGATGGTGAATACCTCCATTGTAACGTGCCAAGACTTTTCCATTCTCGCTTTTCAACGCCAATGCCCAAAGCGAAGCTTCGGAAGGTGACAAAGCCAGGCTTGCATCATAATCCAATGTAAAAGGCATTTCTTCGGGACGTCGCGTGGCACCAATCGGAATAATGGATTGAGTGTTAATGTCCGACCATTTTTCGAAATTACCAGTAAAAGCATCTGTATATTGTGCCCATTCTTCATTGCGATAGCCAGTCTGCGGGCCTAAGACCAACGTTCCTCCATTTTCAACCCAAGTTTTGAGTTTGCTCCTGAAAGTTTCGTCAACAACAGGCATTAACGGAATGAAAATTAATTTGTATCCCGAAATATCAGCATCGCTATAAATCACATCCCTGAAAATATAAGTATCAGCCATAGCACGATAAAAACGATACGTCCAATCGTTGTAGTATTTTAGCCCACTGGCATATTCTTCCCACTTAAATCCATTTTGAGAATCGTGGCTGTAAAGAACAGCTGCTTCGGCTTTTGCTACTGGATTATTCATTAAAAATGGAGATGCTTTGTCCAGTTCATTGCCAAGTTCTTTTATCTCTTGATAGTTAGAGACTTCTGCTCCCCATGCCGAAATTATCGAACCATGAACCATTTCCTGTCCGGCACGATGTTGTCGCCATAACCAGAATAATGATCCTTGTGCGCCCGAAGCATAATTCATCCACAAAGCGGCTTTCATACTGCCGGGAATTTGATGGAGGTACCAAGTTTGTCCCTTTTCGCCACCACCTGAATAATTAGGTGCTGTCTCGAACAACCAATGAAAGCCCTTTTGTTGTCCCCGCATCCGATCATAATTGCTTTGTATCAAATCGTAGGCTTCGAAACTATGATAATTATTCGTTGTTGCAAAATCAAGATTTTTAAATAATTTCATATAATTCACTGGTTGCCCGGGCATTCCATCGTGTGTGATGGGCGCTTTGGAGTATTCTCGAATGGCATTTAATTGAATATCTTGAAA
This sequence comes from Bacteroidales bacterium, assembly GCA_038249855.1. Lineage (GTDB taxonomy): Bacteria > Bacteroidota > Bacteroidia > Bacteroidales > Paludibacteraceae > Paludibacter. The sequence continues at coordinate 7,949 of JBBSCW010000115.1, read as the reverse complement.
TTCAACGATCATATCGTTGTTAAAATTCGACCATGCAAACAGTAGCGAAGGATGATGCCAAACCAATGAAGTCGGCATAGGGATTTGTTCAAACTTTTGATAAGTCTGACTCCACAAGTCTGTACACCAAAGCTGATTTAAATTGTAAATGGTCTTGTATTTGTTTTTCAACCAACTGTGCCAAACTTTTCCTGTTTCTTTGCTATAATCTGGCAATAAATTAAACTCATTGTCGGTCTGCCAACCAATTACAGCAGGCGAATTACCAAACTCTTTGGCCATTTGCAAACAAATGCTTTCGGAATACTTACGATAAATTTTACTCGTATAACTGGTATTTCGACGAGCACCAGTCGTCATTCTGATGCCAAGCTCATTAACTTGATAAATTTGTGGATATTTTTCGCTTAACCAACTGGGTGGCGTGGCGGTGGGTGTACATAGAATTACGTCTATTCCATTGGTATGAAGTTTCTCAACAATGCGATGCAGCCAACCGAAATCAAATTTGCCCTCTGTAGGTTCCATTTTGCTCCATGAAAATTCAGCGATACGCACAACGTTCATTTTCAGCTCCTTCATTCGTACTATATCCTTATCCATTTCGGATGCATCCCATACTTCTGGATAATAGTCGACGCCGTAATAAAGCTTTTGAGCACCAATAAATTTTGAATTATCGGTGGATATTTCTTGTTTCTGAGAAAAAACACTGAATTGTGATAGGCAAATAGCTACAATTAATAAAAATAAATTTGAAATCTGTTTATTCATAATCGGTTAGTAAAAATTTTTCTATAAAGCTAAGCATAATTGAATATACTAATTTTACTAACTAGACGTAACAATGAATGGCTTTCCTTAAAGTATGAATTTTAAAAATTATGGTTACAAAGAGTTATAATTTCTTTATCCAATGAAATATCAAACCTTCCATTTAAAGTGACATAAATCATATTCCAGCATTTATTGAATAACAATGATAAACTATTTCAAAGTACCATTGTTTTATTTTATCTACTAACTTTTCAACACAATCTGCATAACAGTTTTTATTATCTTTGCAATTGTTTAAAATAATTATTTCAACTTCTTCTGTGAATTCCACCAAAAACATCCTCAAAATATCCTACCCGATTATTCTGACTTTAGTAGCACAAAATGTTATAAATGTTACTGATACTGCATTTCTTGGGCGTGTAAGCGAAGTTGCCTTGGGAGCTTCGGCCATTGCCGGAGTGTTTTATTTTGCCGTGTTTATGGTGGGTTTTGGCTTTAGTCAAGGAGCTCAAATACTTATCGGGCGAAGAAATGGAGAAGAAAATTATGCTCAAATTGGTCCAATCTTCAACAATAGTTTAATTTTCAATGGATTATTTGCAGTTGTACTTTTCATAGCCACCATATTGGGAATGCCTTATCTGATGAAATTTTTAGTAAGTTCAGATCAGATCTATGTGGCCACTATGGAGTATTTAGATTGGCGAATTTATGGATATTTTTTCGTTTTTCTGAATGTGGTTTTTAGGAGTTTCTATGTGGGTATTACAGATACAAGGATACTCACTACATCGGCTGTTATTACCGCAATTACAAATATTTTATTCGATTACGTGTTGATTTTTGGAAAATTCGGTTTTCCTGAATTGGGAATTGCTGGAGCTGCTATTGCCTCTGTAATTGCCGAAGCAACTACTTTAGGATATCTTTTTCTACATACCATCATTTATGCTGATCTCAAAAAATATGGAATTTTCAGTTCTCTGAAGGTTGATTTCAAAACCTTGAGTCAAATTCTGAATATTTCAATTTTTATCATGTTTCAGTTTTTTATTTCCATTTCCACTTGGTTTCTGTTCTTCATATTTATTGAGCGAATGGGCGAAAGACCCTTAGCTATTACCAATATCGGACGAAGTATGTATATATTGCTTATGATTCCAGCCTCAGCACTTTCGACCACAGCAGGAACCCTAGTGAGCAACTTAATTGGTTCAGGACAAAAAGAGGAGGTAATGAAAACAGTGAACAGAATTATCCGAATTGCATTGGTTTTCGTAGCTCCATTAATGATACTGACTTTCATTTTCCCAGAGCTTTTTGCACATATCTACACCGATGATTTAAGTTTGGTAGCCGCCTCTGTTCCCGTTATCCGTACAGTATCTATTGCCATCGCTTTTTTTGCAATGGCAAATGTAATTATCAATGCCGTTTCGGGTACAGGAAGCACTAAAATTGCTTTTTATATGGAAGCAGTAACTCTATCTTTTTATATAAGTTTTGTGTATTACACAGCCATCCTTAATCCACAAGAAGTTTATGTGGTATGGTTTTCTGAGTTCGTATATTGGTCATTTATAGGGGGTTTTGGATATCTATATTTGCTCAAAGGAAATTGGCGTAAAAAGGAAATATAAGCAGTTAATAGCCATACTGATAATTATCTGGATTCAATTTTAACTAGTATATAATTACATAAGTTTCCACTAGAAAAATTTAACTAATTATTTTAGTGTTATTTGAATTTATAAAACTAATACCAAATTTTACAATAAAATGTTGTGTGTTTAATTTATCTTCAATCGAATAATTCCTTTAAAGTTTTTGTCGCAATAAACATTTTCTTACTATCGGGAAGTTCAATGAAATCATATTTTTGGTAAAAACTTTTTGCTTCATCATCTATCGGGTCAACAACTATTCCGAAAGAACCAATTTCTTTGGATATTTCATAAGTTCTTTTCAATGCATCAATCAATAAAATCATTCCAATACCTTGTCCTTGATACTTTTTATCAATTGCCAGCTTGCCAAGAAGCGTAGTCGGAATTGAAGTATAGGATTTAGGAAGCTTTTTTTGAATCTCTTCTGAAAAACTACTCAAAGGAATGCTATTATTCGAAAGCGTGTAGTACCCTTGAATAAATTTTGTTTCATTTTCCATCAAAACGAAACACGCTGATAGTTTGCGTTTTACATCTTGCCCCGCTTGATTTTTTAGATAATTATTCAAAAGTTCTTTTCCGCAACCAAAATCTTCACGATTATGCTTTTTATCTAATAGCTCTATCATTTTGAATTTTCGATAAATAAATTATAATCAGTTAAAGCATTCTTCAACGTTTCTGAAGGCTTTTGAGGATTAGTTATCGCATCAAAAAATATTTGACTATCTCTTTCTGAGGCAATTGTCTGTTCTTTTGCTTCTATAATTTCTTTTGCTTTTTCTTGAACCACTCGAACTACAAAATCAGTAAGATTTCTATAACCGCCTAAATACGCAGCTTCCTCAAAGAATTGTTTTTGTTCTTTTGGAAGTCTGGCATCAAATCTTGCATGTTCAGTTATTGTTTTACTCATAATTTTAATATTTTTGCAAATGTACGGAAATTATCCGTATTAGCAAAATATGGTACTGTATATTTCCGTACTTATAGTCATTTTTAATATTGCCTACAACGTTTTGCAGTTACCCAAAGCCCGGGACTTACTTCAAATTACTTTTATTAAAAATACTTTCAGAAATCGGCACATCAAATTGTATTTCGTCGAATAGAATTTTTGTGCCATTGCCTGATTTTAGCATGTCTTTGTACACTATTGTCATAGGAAACCAGCGCCCTTGTACTTTTTTAATATTGCTAAGTAAGGTTTGTTTCAAAAGCTTATCGCTTTTGGCATACATTTCCGATTTTAATGCTACAAAGCGTTCCTCGTCAACCCATAGTTTTTGTCTGTAATAGCTAACATCAGGTAAAATAGCAATAAGAGTCAGCACATAACATTTCCTACCATCAATAATTTCTTCGGAGGTAACATCTGCTTTGTACTGTTCCAAGAGCGGACAATCATTCATCATATCTTCGTACGACACATCGCTTCCCATAACTGATTGGCGTAACATGTGACCAGATATTTGAACGGTGCGGTCGGTAGTGGGAGAATAAATCCATAATTTATTGTCTAATTTTAGCATTTTTGTCCCTTTCTCGCGTGCAGGAGCAAGGTATTCGGAAAAAGATTTCTTATCGCCTACCGACCAGGTTTTCATTTCCATAGTACGGGTAATTCTTGCTCCTTCAATTATCATTTTTGAAGTTGACACCCTGTTTTTTGACGACATATTATCGTCAACTTTATCTAAAATTGATTTACCCGAAGGATAATTTTGAGCAGATAATACTATTGTAACCGACAACAACAAAAGAATCCCTAAAAAACCCCTAACCCCTAAAGGGGAACTGAAGCATGCTTTGTTTTTTATTTGTTTTTTCATATCATTCAATTTTTCACTATTTTAATTTGTATTATTACGTCTACTTTAGCAATCTAAAATTTCGTCCCACCAAACCCCCAAAATGGAGGATTTAAGACACAGTTTATATAAATTTAAATTACGCAAATCACATCCTTATCCTACTCTTAAGCCCCCTTTGGGGGTTGGGGGTCAATATAGAATTGATTTTTTTATTTCGGAAAAGTAGAATTACTTATGTTTTGTTCTATAATTTGCATTGTTTTTTCTATGTGGAACAACACCTCTTCATTACTGAACCTTATAACCTTTAATCCTAGATTTTCTAATTCAACATCTCTATTTCTATCATATATGTATTGCTCAGGTATATCATGATATCCACCGTCTATTTCAATAACAAGCTTAGCTTTATGACAATAGAAATCCGCAATAAAATACAATAACGGATGTTGTCTTTTAAAACGAACATTTAAGTGTTTCAACCTGCTTAATTGTTCCCATAAAAACAATTCTGCTACTGTTAGATTATCTCTTAATTTCTTAGCAAGTTCAAAATGGATTGGCAAAGCACCGTAGAACATGCTACCCCTTAACGCCCAAAGGGGAACTAAAGTTACTTTCGTCCTGTATGTTTTTCTCGTTGTTCATATTTCTATTAAAATAAACAGTTGTAATAATACACCCTTTTAGGGGTTGGGGGTTCTTTTCTTGTTCCCCTTTAGGGGTTAGGGGTCATTCTAGGCTTCCAGCTCCTTAAACAAATTAGCAGTTTGTCGTTTATAAATACCTATTCCAGCCAACATAGCTCCAAAAACGGTGGATATAATTCCGGGTAAAAATCCTATAAAATAAGTAGTTGTGCTAATATGTGCTCGCATTATGGTTGGTAACATCATGGTTGAATCTTTCAACATTTCGCCCACGTTAATTCCTACTACTTCCATATACCACGATAAAAGTAAGCCCAATGCAGCCCCGATAATTGAACCCACCACACCAATCAAAAGAGCCTCGCCAATCAAGGTTTTATAAATATCGCTTTTACTTTCGCCAATTGCCAATCTTAATCCAAACTCTCCATAGCGTCGCAAAGCACCGATAAGTCCTGCATTCCACAATACGATGGCCATTGCTATAATAAAAATGAGGACGATGATAGACTGCATATTTTCAGCATAAGCCACGAAAAATCCCATTCCATCCAACTCGCTTAATGGAAGCATGATAGGTGCAAATTTATCAGTATCCTTTGCATAGTTAGAATTGAATGCAGTCGATACTTGTTTGGCTGTTTTATCATCGTAATTCTCGCCATTAACGTATCCAAGTATTTCACTTGCAGCTCCTTCCATATTCAATGCTGTACGCACATCACCCAAGTTGGCAATTATAGTACCTCGGTCGAGCGCATTTATCCCAAAGTGCAAAGTGCCAGAAACCTTGAAATTATACATCGCCATCTCGCCAAACATGCTGCTCGAAATAAGTGTAACTTCATCGCCCAAGTGAAGATTCATTTTCTTGAATAATTGATTTGTAATCAACACTTCTCCTACATTTTGTGGAAAATGACCAGTCATTAGGTTTTTCTGCAAGTCCATGCGCTTAATGTCCAAATCGTTTTTCAGCATTTCAATGCCAAAGCCCATAACATTTGCTTGGGAACTTGTTTCACCCATACTATCAGGAGAATCAAGTAAACCTCCAAACTTGATACGCTCTGAAAAAGTCATATCAGGAAATTGTTTTTGCAATTTGGAAGTCAACTTTTCTACGTCCATTAACGCCAAATCATTAGGCATTTGCGAACTATTTAGATTGTATTCACGTGTCATTACTTTAACCTGACCCGTATTGAAATTCGCAGTCGATTCAATGCTATCGCCTAAAACACCGCTCATATAAGCTTGCAGAAATACAGTTATCATCACACCCAATGCTACTACTATGATGGGTAACAAACTGCGACTTCGATCTCGAATAAGTCCTTTAAATAAGAATTTTATCATGATTTTATATTTTAATATTTATTTTCTAACTCATCGCTCGTATTTTAACACTGAACGCTAAATGCTGAACACTAAACACGGAACACTAAACACGGAACACTAAACGCTAAACACTCCAATTCAATTAACCTTCCCCCTTATCGCATCAGTTGGATTCATTTTAGCAATTCGCCGTGCTGGCAAATAACTAACTACTGCTGTAATTATAAGTATGAATAATATAGTTCCCAAAATTAATTTCAATGGAAAAACAGGAATCATTACATCAGCCATGGCAATACCCATGGTTGAAGTATCCATAGGCATTTTTATACCCACATTTGCCAACCAAATGAGTAAAGGTGAACCCCAAACTGCTCCGAGCAAAATTGCCAAAACGGCATTCATAGTACCTTCGAAGGTAAAAAGCCAAACAACTTGTCTTTGCGTCATTCCCAAAGCTACAAAAGTTCCAATTTCACGTTGGCGGCGAAAAATTGATAAGGTTTGAGTATCGAAAATGGCAATCATGGCCAACATCAAGAATACAAAATAAAAAATTGCCATTCCACCCGATTTTGCTTCGACCAAAGCTATGGTTTGCTTGGTCAATTCTTTGGAATCTTTAAATACAAAACCTTCTAATTGCTCCGTCTTAACAGCTTGTGATTTTACAATCATGGTCGACTTTCCATGCTGCTGCATCATTTGTTGTAGTTTTTCTAAGGACAACCATATTTGGCCATTATCAATGCTGGGAACAGCCGCTTTGAAAATACCAGCAACTCGCATATCAATCGCCTCAAAAGTGCCATTGGCATCACGCCAACGAAGTACAATCAAATCGTTAATTTTTACATTCGCTTGCCTTGCCATATTTTTTCCCATGAGAATAGGAACTTCATTTTCATTCGTTTTTAAAACTTCCGTAGGCAAGGCCAACAATTTTTGATTGGGACGTATGCCTTTAAGTAAAATTCCTTGCATGCGACCTCCCGGATAAATAGTTCCCTGTGCTACCAAAATCGGTTCCACCTGATGAGCATCATATTGTTTTTGAAGTACTTGCGGCAAAATTGCAGCACTCGAATCAATCGTAAAAGAATCGTACGGATCGTAATGTTCGTTCCAATACTGTCCACCAGCTATTTCCCAACTTACGGCGTCGGTTACTGCTTGCCTACTCCATCCCTCCAACAAACCTTGCATAAAAATAATTAACACAAAAGTAAATGAAAGCACAGAAACTATAAGCCAAGTTTTCAACCCATTGCCAATCAAGCTTCGAAAAGCCGATTTCACAAGTACAAAAAAAGTACCCCCAGAACGACCCCCAGCACCTAAATGACCCCTAACCCCTAAAGGGGAACTTGAATAACCCCCAACCCCTAAAGGGGAGTTGAAGTTACTTTCGTTTTGTATATTTTGATTCTTCATAATTGTAATATTTTAAATATAATAAAGTAATTTTGTTCCTCTTTAGGGGTTCTTTATTTTTATAAATTAGTTGTCTTCTCTTATTCCCCTTTAGGGGTTGGGGGTTGTATATTTTTATAAATTAGTTGTCTTTTCTCTTATTTCCCCTTCAGGGGTTAGGGGTATCTCCCACTACTTTTCCATCTTCCAACCGAATAATCCTTCTCAAGTATCCGATTACTTTTTCGTCGTGCGTAGCAAAAATGAAAGTTGTTTTGGTTTCT
>JBBSCW010000114.1:0-9497 GCA_038249855.1 Bacteroidales bacterium | reverse complement strand
ATTGTTATTATTTGTTCTAATGATAAATTAATTAAAATAGTATGATTTTAGTTAATCGCAAAGTTAAAACATAATTTCAAATAATCTATTGTTAATGCTATATTTTTGCTTCCGAACATTGCGTCCTTTTTGATATATTTCCCGTGTCGTTCAGAAATTCGTTTACTTGTGTATTCTCAACTTTCCCTTTTTCCACTCATCAACAACTTCACAGCATCATTCAGTGAGCCTGCTTTGGTTACTGAACCAGAATTTACAAAATAAATTTCGTCGGCATTTTCAATGGTATTCAATCGATGGGCAATAACAATACGGGTACTTTTCTTGGGTAATTTTCGCAGAATTTCGTCAAGCAATTGCTCGGTTACGGTGTCGATATTGGCTGTGGCTTCGTCTAAAATCAATAAATCGGGACGACGAAGAATGGCACGAATAAACGCAATCATCTGCTTTTGTCCTAAACTAATGCTATCGCCTTCAGTTTGTATTTTTGACTCCAGTCCACCATCAAAACGGCTGAGTAAACCATCCAAACCCACTTCTTTCATTTCTCCGATGAGTTCTTCGTTGCTAAGGTCGGCAAAACAAGCATTACCGTACAGAATATTATCACGGAGCGTTCCTGTAAATAAAAATGGTTCTTGTAAAATAAATCCGATTTTTGCAGTTCGGTCGTCCATACTGTAAGAGCGTATGTCATGTCCATCCAATATAATCTTCCCCTCAGTGGGGTCGTATAAACGAGCAATCAACGAAGCTGTAGTTGTCTTTCCGCCTCCAGTTGGACCCACGAATGCATACACTTTGCCGCGCACTAAATCGATATTTACATTTCTTAGAATCGGCTTTCCAGCTACATATTCAAAGGATACATCACGAAATGATAACAATGCTGCGCCTTCCTCTTTTTTCTCTTTCTTGATTACTTCCAGGTTGTTTTCCATCACCAAAATCTGCGATATGCGATCCCAACCAGCCAATGAAACCTGAAAGTTAGCCCACAAAGCAGCTATTTGTCGCAAAGGATTGTAAAACTGTGCAATATAGGCCAGAAAACTAATGAGCAACCCGATAGTAAATTCGCCAACAGAAATCAAATAAATACCAAAAGCCAATACTATCAGCTGTCCGATGCTGGAAACAAAACTGAAAACAGGCATAAAAATATTATTGGCAATACCCGCTTTGATAGCAGTTCCGTAATTTTCTGTATTGACCTCATCGAAACGTTTGCGGAAATAATCGCGGCGGTTAAAAGCCACTATGACCTTAAAATTGTTCAGACTTTCCTGAATCTCAGAGCTCAAGCTACCTGTACTTTTCATATTCACTGCATTTCGGTTTTTCACCCAGGGCGAAATGCTGCTGGTAAAGAAAACGAGCAATAGGGCAGGAGCAAGGGCTGCCAATGCCAATTCAAAATGAATAGAAAGTAAAAAAATGCCAGCGCCCACCATGCTAAAAATAGCACTCATAAATTGCACCAAAGATTGCGAGAAAAATTGGTTTATTTTGTCGGTGTCGTTGTTTACACGCGAAATTAAATCGCCCGCTTTATTTTGGTTGAAAAAATCAATGGGTAATTCCTGTAATTTTGTAAAAATGCTGTTTCGCAAATTAAACAACATCCGTTGACCAACCCGTCCCATCAGTTGAGCCTGTGTGTAGCCGCTTACCAAGGCTACGGCATAAACTCCGAGCAAGATTAACGAGAATTTTATCACGCCATCAAATTGTTTGGTTACTACATAATGATCCACCGTGTAGCCCAACAAATACGGACCGATCAGGTTAAGACCGGCATTAATCAAGATGAATATCAAGGCAATGTAAAGATTTTTGCGCTCACTGCCCATCAAGGTCAGCAAACGTTTTAAGGTAGTTGCCGTACTGATTTTCTCAGCAGTTTTGGTATCTTTTTTTATATTTAGATTGTAGCTCATCAAAAAGAATTTACTATTTAAAACATTTACAATTTGCGATTTAGGAGATTTCTGGCAGCTGGTTTGTGCTGCGTTGAGAATTGAAAATCTGAACATATTCCGGATTGGTTTCCATCAAATGTTCATGGGTTCCTGCTCCGAGAATTTCCCCTTCTTCGAGTAGAATTATTTGTTCGTAATTTTGTACAGATGAAATTTTCTGAGTTACCGAGAGCAAAGTTATGCCAGGATAATTATTGTTGACATTTTCCAATATCTTTTCTTCGGTTTGGTTATCCACACGTGCTGTAAAATCGTCTAATAATAGAATCTTCGGATTCAATGCCAATGCTCGCGCCAGCATAATACGCTGTTTTTGTCCACCAGAAAGACTGGTTCCTCGTTCGCTCACTATAGTTTCCAGACCTTCCGGTAGTGCATCAATGAAATCATTCAATTCAGCCGTTTGAATGGCTTTGTCCATCAATTCTTCCGTTACCTTTTCGTTGAAAGCGATATTCTCACGCAAACTCATGTTGAAAATAACACTGTCCTGAAATACGAATCCAATCTGCGACTGAAAACTTTCCTTTATATAATCGTTGATATCAATGCCATCAAAAAGAATTTTTCCTTCGTTGGGCTGAATCAATCCGGTAAGTAAATACAATAATTGTGATTTACCCGCAGCTGTTGGACCAATAATTGCCGTTTTGCTTCCAGCTGCAATTTTGAACGAAATATCTTTCAATGCAGGTTTGTCGCCATACATCACCTTTATATCCTGCATTTCAATATCTCCATTCAAATCAGCTTTAATCGTTCCGCTAATTCCAGTTTCGGGAGCATCCAATACCTGACAAACTCGGCCGTACGAAACTGAGGCTTGCACAATGAAATTACTGATAAAACCAATCACAATAATCGGAAAAATAAGCAAAACGAGGTAAGAATTAAAGGCAGCAAAATCACCCAGCGTCATGGCATCCGTTATCACATAATGCCCTCCCAATGCCAGAATGATAAGTGTAGCCAAATTGCCAACAAAAACTACCACAGGCATAAGCGTAGCAAATAATTTAAGAATTGAAATCCCCAGATTTTTTGCCTGCGTATTAGCATCTAAAAATTTATTGTATTCCTGAGTTTGGGAATTGAGCACACGTACCAAAGCTGCACCCATAATGCTTTCGTTGATTACTTTGTTGAGCCAATCGATGACTTCACGACTCTTTTTGAAAAGCACCTTAACTTTGCTAAAAACGATGCCAAAAGCAACGCCGATGATAGGAATGATAGTCAAAACTGAAAGTGCAAGCTCCCAATTGATAGAGAAAAGTAAAATACCCGCTCCCACAATGATAAAAATTGAAGAGGCCATAGAAACAACAGCCATTGAAACAAACATTTTTACCGAATCGATGTCCGAAGTAAGGTTGGTAAGCAGTTTCGATGGATTTGATTTTTGTATAAAAGCATAGCTCTGGCGTGAGATTTTATCAGCCAATTTTGTTCGTAAGTCTCTCGCCACCTTTTCCGAAGCATAGGTTTGCAATAAACCCTGTAAAAAAGTAAAAATTAATATAATGAAAGCTGCAACTAAAAATTGAATGATTAAGCCTTTGTATGAAAAGTCTCCTGCCGAGAAATCATCAATACCTCTCGAAATCAGTTTGGGAATAACCAGGTTGACTCCATTGCTCAACAAAGCAAAAACAATCAGAAAACCAATCATTAATTTATAGGGTTTCAATACCTCAAAAATATTTGCTTTGGGTGATTTTCCTTCGGTGGATTTAGAATTCTGTTTTTCTGCCATTTAATAAGTGCTGTTATCAAGATAAATACCTTTTGTTAAACGATATTTTGTACTAAGTTGTTTATCTGTTTGAAAAATTTAGTAAAAATTCAGTCTGCAAAGTTAAACAACACAAGGCTGTTTAATATCAAGTTGTGAAGTCATAGTATTTTCAATGAATCATCTTCCCATTTGCTGGGATTTTGGATGATATAATTTTTTATACGAAAATATTCCATTTCGTCACGAATGATATGGTCGTGATAATTCGGTTGAAAAAAATGATTGTTTTTATTGTATTTTGTTATTTTCAATTCATGGTCGTCGATATAATCATCAATTTTTGTATTAATTGTCGATTTAAATCCCCCAACAAACGATGATATTGATTTTGGTTGACGAATACAATTCGTGGATGGCGCGGATTTTTTTGCGTTGACATTTGTAGAGTCGCACGGCCGTGCATCTCTATCATCGCGCGTGCCACCAACGTGCGTTCCATCGCGCGTGCCACCATCATTCATTTTACCATCATTCGTTGCAATACAATCCCCATTATTTGTTTTTTCGTCATTATCCAAAATTATTATGGCGTGCACATGATTTGGCATTATCACATATTCATCCAAAAACAATTCGCACCGTATTTCGAATGATTTCAACCATTCCTGTTGTACAATTTTTCCGAAATCGGACAACAACATAACTCCACTGCGTATCTCGCCAAGGCAAAATGAACGGTGTTGGGTTACAAATGTGATAAAATACATTCCATTGCAGGAATAATCCCAACCAGGTTTCCGGTGCGAAGGTATGCGGTATTTGTTTTGGAATTTATCCATTGATTTCATTTTATTTCGAATACCTGCTTGAAATTATTTTCAATTTCAACAACTTCATCATCAGTCAATGCTGCAAATTCTTTTTCTCTGGCTCGTTTAGATAATTTTCCATTGTACTGTTCTAAAAACCTAACCAACAATGTTACAGTTTTATCCGGCATTTCAAATTCATCGTCCAGATAGTGTTTAAATTCATCGTATTTGATTAGATAATCTATTTCTTGTGGTATAATGGTATTCATGGTATCATTTACAGAATCATATAGAAATTCTGCTTGTGCTGTGGCATCAAAATACCGATAAAAATCAATAGTGTCGTTTACAACTTCAACATTGTGTTTCGGAGTTTCCTCCCATTGAATCAGGTCTAATAATGGTTCTGAGTAAATTTCCAGCACTTTACGGTAATCGTCGATGTGGTTCAGAATGGAAGCCGAAACGGGAAAAATGATTCCTCGCTGTACAAATTGTTTTTTAGCAAGCATATGATGAATAAGATAACGATGTATTCTTCCGTTTCCATCTTCAAAGGGGTGTATAAATACAAAACCAAAGGCAATGATTGTAGCCGAAAGCACAGCGTCCATGTTTGATTTCACAAGGAGTTCGTTTGTTTTCAGCAAGCCATCAATCAATGTTTCCACATCCTGCCACCGAGCCGAAATATGTGAAGGAATTGGTTCACCCGTTATCCTATCATGTTCACCTATAAAACCGCCTTGTGTGCGAAATCCCATTTCTGTAAATCGGGTATTTTCAATAACCACCTGCTGTAAACGGTTCAGTTCGTCCTTTGTAAGTTCCGATATGCCTGCCTGTCCAATGGCTTTTCCCCAACGGACTGCGCGGCTGCTTATTGGTTTTTCGCCTTCGATGCTAAAAGATGCCTTCGAGTCTTTCAGCAACAAGAAAGCGGAAGTTCGCAGCAAAATATCCTTATGAATCTCGTTCAGGTAATTATTATTTTGCTCTGCAAGCTTGGAAGAAATATATTGTTCAAGTTTAGCCGTTTTACGAATGAGTGGACAAAAATCACGAGTGCCAGTAAGGTTGTTAATGATGCGGTGACGTGATGACTTGATACCAACATTTAATGCAAATTGTGTTGTTTCATCGATAAGCGGAACATAATTTTTGATGGTGAGGCTTGGTATATCAAGTTCTTTGTTAAATAGCCATTCGTACAAAAACCAAATTTTACGGGAATACTGACTGGTTGGTTCTTGACTTAATAATTTTATAACTTCAGTTTCTGTCAGTGTGTCGAACAGTCTTTTAAAGAATAAAAGCTGAATTCCCTCATATTTGAGTGCAAATACGAGCTGTTTATAGAGCGTATCTTCAAAAGAAGCTTTGGAAGTGAAAATCTGCCATGCTTCCGTTTTGTAACTTTTCCTTTTGTAACTGATTATTGCCAACTGAGTGGGATAAGGCATGTTGAGCTTCAAACCATTTATTAAAGCTCCATACCCAACTAAAACAGCTGGTTCAGGCGTGGTTCTGCCCTGAAAAACGCTTATTTCTTTTGAGAAACTCTTACTTTCGACCATAGCATATGAATTCTATATTTCTGCAAATATAGTGGAAAAATAGGTACAAAAATGAAATTGCAGGTACAAAATGTATTTATTTGGGAAAAACAGGTACTAGTGTTACTAACCAACTCACTGTTATCTTTTTTTAATTTGGTTTTAAGATATTTTCAATATTTGCGGGTTTTGCTGTAGTCGTCTTGGTCGGTAAGCAAAGCTACAATATCCAACACACTAAACCACCACTTGGCGTTTTGCTCGTCCCAAACGGCTCGCAGTTCGCGGTCGTCAAAAAAACGTATGGATATTTTTGAATTACTCATAATTTTAATAATATCTATTCTGTTACTCCGTAAGTGTCAGTGCAAAGTTATGATAATTTTTTCTTGTTGTTGAAGGCAGCGGAATATAATTTTTTTTAATAAATACGGATCACAGATCCAAAGAATATAAGATGATGCGACTTGTCTACTGCAAGCAGGTTCCAAAAATCCCACTAACCAGTGGCTAAACTTTGCTCAATGAATGAGATATCCATGAGGACAGGAATAGTACTATTCTATTTATTCCCTCATTGAAGCTCAAAAGCTATCAGGTGTTGTTGGGAACCAGAGGTCAGCGACTTTATTTTCGAGCTAATTTGGGAATCCCAGCAACTTGTACCAAACTTTACTCATTGATTGACATATTCATGAGGACATGGGATACTCGTAGCATAGAAAACTTCTGCAACCATGTTTTCGGTATAAAATCTTTCGTCTTTCGAATATAAAAGCATGTGTTCTCTTTGAAATTTTAAATATATTTTGCCATTTTATTTGCATATGTGATAATTATTGTCGAATATTGCAAAAAATTAATTGAATTATGTCAAACTGGGATGATAAAGCAAAGCGTCTTCTAAAATCGGAATTGATCAAACGTGGCGTGTCAAATAATGAGTTAGTGACTTTACTTAATGAAATTGGTGTTGAAGAAACTAAAGCAGGCATTGATAGCAAAATTAGTCGTGGATGTTTTAGTGCCACTTTTTTGTTGCAATGTCTTACCGTTATTGGCTGTCATAAAATAGAAATTGAAAATCATGAAAGCCAACTATTGATGGTTGCAGAACCAAATGAAACCTATAAAAAGAGTGAAAAATGATGAGTAATACTGTAAAATTTATTGACCTTTTTGCAGGTCTTGGAGGGATTCGTTTAGGTTTTGAAAAAGCATTTAATGAACTGGGAATGGAGACCGAGTGTGTAATGACTTCGGAAATAAAACCATATGCAGTAAATACATTGAAACATAATTTCGGTCACGAATTTTTAGCAGGTGATATTTTTGAAATCCGCAACGAGTTTATACCCGATTTTGATTTTCTACTAGGTGGTTTTCCTTGTCAACCCTTCAGTGCAGGCGGAAATGCGTCAAGGGTTTTTAGATACGAGAGGAACTTTGTTTTTTGAAATAGAACGAATTTTAAGAGATAAAAAACCGTATGGTTTTATTCTTGAAAATGTGGAAGGTTTAGTAAAACATGATTTAGAAAACAAGACAGATGAAATAGGAAGAACGTTGAAAACAATTTTGCATACACTCGATAATGATTTAGGTTATCAAGTCAGCTGGAAAGTTTTTGACAGTTTGGAATTTGGGCTGCCCCAATCTCGAAAACGAATTTTTATTGTTGGTACAAAAGCCCATAAAATTAATTTAACAGGAAATAAAGCCCGATTTGAATCCTTAGAAAGTGTATTAGAAAAAGGATTGCCAACTATGCAATCTGATTTTATAGATAAACTTTTGGCACACTACCCTTTTGAAGATTTGTATGGTAAATCGATTAAAGATAAGCGTGGTGGTGATAATAATATTCACAGTTGGGATATTGGAATCAAAGGAATTGTAACAAAACAACAAACTGAAATTCTCAATAAACTATTCAAACAAAGACGTAAAAAACAATGGGCTGAAGAAATAGGTATTGACTGGATGGACGGAATGGCTCTGACTTTAGAGCAAATAAATACTTTTATTTATTTACCTAAAAAGGAATTAGAAAATTTATTGGAAGACCTTACTCAGAAGGGATATTTGAAGTTTGAACATCCAAAGAAATTATTAAAAATTCAAACTGAAAATGGTATTTCAACTTCACGAGATTACGATGAAACTAAGCCCAAGGGTTACAATATTGTAACTGGAAAGTTGAGTTTTGAAATTAATAAAGTGCTTGACCCGAAAGATATTGCACCGACTTTGGTTGCAACAGATGTTTCTCGGCTGGCTGTTCCCGATGGAAAAGGGTTACGAAGATTAACAATTCGTGAAGGTTTACGGCTATTTGGCTATCCTGAATGGTACGAAATCCCCACCAAAGAATATGATGCCTTCGATTTACTGGGAAATACGGTTGCAGTACCTGTCGTGGAATTTGTAGCTAGTAAATTAGCCACAGTTTACGTTAATGAACGAACTTGCAGTTTAAAGCCAGTATGTTCTTCGTAATTTTTCAAAACATTTTGTAACCAATGTCCGTTTGTGTGTCGTGTCTGCGGATATTGGTAACGAGTTTCGTTAAGTGCTGCAAGAAATTCTTCTTTTGAACTAAATGGCTTAAATTTGTTTCTCTCGGAATACCAAGTTGAAGGTCGGATACTATAAATAACACTTTTCTTTTCCTGAACTTTTAATGGATAAGTTCCGCTCGGGCAGGCCAATTCCCAAATCTTTTTAATCCAAACATTTTTGATAGTAATTTCGCTACCGCTCATTTGATAGGCGAAAATCAAGTAATCGGAATCTATTCTATAAGCAGAAGTCAATAGAGAATTGCAATAAGAATCAAAATTTGCCAAGTCAAAACCTGGACCTCTGTCCCAATCAAATGTTTTTACTTCGAGCAAATCCAGTTTTTTGTTGTGTTTGTCTAAATTAAAATCAGGAAAAACTTGTGAATTTGCATTCTCTTCAAACTCAATATTTTCTGTCATCATCCAAGCTCTCAACCATTCTTGAAGCAGGTTTCCAACTGTGTCTTTTGTTTCAATAGAAATTGTAAGATTTTTGAGCGTAAAATTGATAATTCCTTTTTCTCCTATAATCTTGTATTCAATTCACCAATTTATAGTATAGCTCTTGTACTGATAATTTCATATTTTTTCAGTTGTTAGATTTTGTGCAAATTAATCATTTTTTCTTCTAATGTGCAATTATGGTGTCGGTTGTATATTATTGTAATTAAACAATATTGTACTCAAAAACATATTATTTAACAAATAGAGTAATTTTTCGTTATGCAGGTTTGCACGATAGTAATTTTAGTAATTGTTTTTGTATGTTTGGTTATGTGAGTACTTCAATAGAGGTTTCACTAAATAAAAAACCCGCAACTTTTACAATAGTCCTCCGTAAT
>JBBSCW010000113.1:0-9583 GCA_038249855.1 Bacteroidales bacterium | reverse complement strand
TCCAGCTAAAGCAGGAGGCAATTGATTACATTCCAAAAATTGGATGAATTAGACTAAAATCTCAAAAAGAAGAAGAAATTTACAGATTTCATTCTAATAATCAAACAAATAGTCCAGCGGTCTAAACGCCTATACCTATAATTTTATTTCGATTAATTATGCTTTTTGTAACAAAACTTGAATAATGTTATCGATAATCAACTACTTAGTTACTAACTGGATAGAATTTCTGGGAACGATTTTAAGCGTTATATATTTATATTTATCAATAAAACAACGAATCGGACTCTGGGTTTTTGGATTCCTTTGTTCTCTTTTGTACGTCATCGTTTTCTTCCAAGCCAAGTTCTATGCCGACATGAGTTTGCAGTTCTATTATTTGGCTGTAAGTGTTTATGGTTGGTTTAGTTGGAAAGGTAAAAGTGAAAATTCGGAACCTACCTTAGCTATTTCTAAAACAAATTTAAAATCGGGTATTGTATTGTTATTCATAGCAGTAGCCATCTACTTTTTATACTTTTACGTACTTTCTAAATTCACCGATTCTCCCCTACCCCGTGCTGATTCATTCACAACTGCACTCAGCATAGTAGCAACTTGGATGCTTGCTCGCAAAAAATTAGAACATTGGTTATTGTGGATAATTGTGGATAGTGTATCGGCTGGATTGTACATTTATAAGGGGCTGTACATCACGTCTATACTATTTGGAATTTATACTATTATGGCCGTAGTTGGTTATTATCAGTGGAGGAAAAGTTATTTAAAATTGGTTACAAGTAAACGAGTAGACAGAAGTAAAATAAGTTATTAAAGTGAGAAGCGGGAAATTAGCAGCGAGAAGAAATATGCAATTGTGCCATTTACAAAGAACTAACAAATCTTCAAACAACAAGGTTTTCAAATTGACTCTGAACACAAAACGTTAAACACGAAACTTTACAAACATTTCAAAATTCAAATTTTCAAATTTCAAACTTTCAAATTTTTATAGATTTCCGCCGCAATCTGTTCCATTTCCTCAAATGATAATTTCAATTTTGGGTTTTTGAAATTCATGTCCGATTCGTGATTGATTGGTATCAAATGAATATGAGCATGAGGCACTTCAAGACCAATTACAGCCACACCTACCCGCACACAATCCATCGTACTTTTGAGTGATTTAGCTATTTTCTTAGCAAAAATCATCATCTCGCCCAAAGTGTCATCACTCAAATCAAACAAGTAATCTTCTTCAATTTTAGGCACAACGAGTACGTGTCCTTTTGTCAAAGGATTGATGTCCAAGAAAGCAAAAAACTTTTCGTCTTCTGATATTTTGTAGCAAGGAATTTCACCAGCTATAATTCTACTGAATATTGTCATGGATGTGGGAAGATTAAGGGTGGTATCTATTTAGAGTATGGAAATATCGAAATTTGTATTTTCTAACATAAGTTTGTATGAATAGTGGCAAGTTAGGTTGCTTTTCATTTAAAATCGTGAAAAAGACTGAGCAGATTACGATGGGCAACTCTGAATATAAACTGTCTACAACTATGATAGTGATAATAATTTATAAGTTTAGTTAATGTCAATTTTAAGGATCAACTTACATTACAATTTTAGGTTTTGTATCTCTTAGATTCATTATTCTTCTTCTTACATTAACTCCAATTTGGCGGTTAAATTTTGCCTATTTAGAGCCTATTATTGCCTTAAAATTTTCTGTTAAACGGTATGTCCCAGATTTAGATGCACCCTCAAATACGATAAATTGATGAGCTTTTAATAAAGCCATATCACGTTGCATTGTTGCACGTGCTACATCAAAAGTGAGCATTAAGTCTTTTAGATTTTTGCCATCTTCTACTAAAAGTAGCAAAACTTCATTAATTAATCTTTCAATTACAGCTTCACTTGCAGCATCATTTAAAGCATCACTTACAGCATCACGAACACGGCTTTTTACAGCATCGCTTACAGCATCATTTGCAGCATCATTTGCAGCATCAATCCTCTCTTTTTTTTCTGCAAGACTTTTAGGACCATGAAATGTTAGAACAATGCCAGTAGAAGTTTCTTTCCATTCAGGAGCTTTTAGACCTGCAACTTTACATTCTTCAATTATTCTAATTGTACCTCTTCCAAGTTTATCAATCAATCCACGAAGAAAAACAATATGAGCAATGTCAGGATTAACAGGATGAGAATCATGATTTTTCTTTAAGTCGCTAATCTTAATATCATCAGGTAGTTTGCCACTATTGGAAATAATAAATTTATCAGGGTAAACACTTATTGAAACACTACTTGAAAAACTACTATAATCGCGATGCATCAAGGCATTAATGATACCTTCCTGCAAGGCTTTCGGTGGGAAAGTAAAGTCTTGACGTTTCCATTGTTTTTTATCAAAAACACTACGTATACCTAAACTATTTACATACTTTTCTAATTCATCTCTGATATTAAAAAGATTCCCTTCCAGAACTTCATTTCTAATTAAATTGTCATCGGTTTTACTTTCAGCATATTCTGTTAAGCGTACCCTGATTTGAGGAATAAATTTGCCTGGCTTTTTGCCAAAAAGTATAACACATGCATTTGTGAAAGAACCATTTACATAAAGCCCATAATGAGTTAGAAATTCCAATATGTCGTTGCTCCCAAAATTGCTTCTGTAGTTTTTCTTTGATTCATTAATGGTATTTATAATTAGATTATTATCCAAATCTCCCAATTCTACACCTGAAGTTATTTGTCTTTCCCAATGTTTTTCAGCTAATTGTCGGTCATGAATTAATTCAGAAATCTCTTTGGAGGTTGCTTTCTGAGTAACTGTACCTCTACGATAAAAAATATTACCGTCAAAAATGTAAGGTTGTTTTGAACCGCCCCAAACTTTAAGTACCAATACTTGCTTTTCCCCAATACTTTCCACAGAGTAAGTTATGGGAGCATCTGGGACAAAGGCAGTTACTAAATACTCTTTTAGTACTTGTTTCATTTCTATTGCTTCTTCGAGCCCAAGCACTTTGCCTTTAACTGAAACACCAATAACCAATCGACCTCCCATTCCGTTTAAAAAACTGCAAAGTGTTTTCGCAATTGTTTCTTTCCGAACAACTTCCATAAATTCAAGCTGTTCGCTTTCACCTTGTTTAATAAGGTCTTTTATTAGTTGTTCGCTACTCATTGTTTCTATTATTAAGTTCTTCTTTTCTTAAAGCATGGTTACTAAATTGAGTGTCAATAAATGCTAACACTTCACTTGTTTTGAAAAAAAGTTGTACCCATTTATGTCGAACTAAGTTGTACATATCAACAACCTTAACACTATCCAAAACACTTGTTGGTTTTATTTCAAAATCTGTCCTAAGTTTATTGTCGTCAAACATAAACTGTTGCAATAGTTTGCGAGTGTATTCGATATAACTGTGAGCTACAAACCACATAGGTTTATTTTCATCTATTGCTTTTTGAAATTCTTTATGGGTAATCCCAGAACCATAGCGGGGAAAAATAATTCCTAAAAATAAGTCGCAATCTTCAACCGATTTTAAACAAGCTTCTGTTGGGTCGTCGTCAATTGCAACATAAACTGTACCTTCTTTTGACATAACAACTTCATAACCAAACCCTTAAAGTGTGTATTTTATTTGGTCTAAGTCAGAGTCTGAACCATAAACTGTGGAAGATACCAGTATTTTTAATTTGTCATCAGCCATTTAATTTATCAGGTTATTATTTTCATTTGCAAGTAATATATTCAATTTCATTCGCAATAATGAATCTTATTTTATATATTTCGCTTGTAAGTAAGATGTTAAAGTTTAATTGATAATTCTAAATGACCACCAAGCCCGATTTCAACAATTTTTTGCAGTGTCGAAAAACGAACTTCTTTTAAGTTGTTCTCAATTTTAGAAATATATCCTTTGTTTGTTCCACACTTATTTGCTAGTTCTTCTTGTGTCATTCCTTTTTCAAGTCGAGCTTGTTGGATAAGAAACCCCAATCTAAAAGATTCAAATCCTTTATCAAATTTGTCGCGCTTGGAAGTTCCTTTATTACCGTATTGTTCTTCAACGAATTGGTCATGCGATTTTAAATTACGTTCCTGTTTCATATTCCATTTTAATTATAAGTGCTTTTTCAATTTCAGACTTAGGTGTCTTCTGTGTCTTTTTTTGAAACCCATTAGCTAAAATAATAGCTTTCCCTTATCAAAGAAGGCAAAAATACGATAAATGTCACTTCCTTGCTGTATTCTTATTTCATAAAGTACATCAGTGCCTTCAATATGCTTCAAATAATCATCTAGCACTTGTTTTTGAGTTTCTATGAGTTTGAATGTCCACAATATTTTGTGTTTAACTTTCTGCCTTTGTTCTTTGTAGAAAACACTAAAATAGTCCTTAAACAAATATATAGTTCTTAGTTTTTCATTACTCATACGCTACAAAGATAAATAAAGTTGTCCGAATGTACAACGTAATTTTTTGATTTTTATAAGAAAAGTATGAAAGTCGAGAAGTTGGGTAAAATAAGTATTAAAAAAGATAGTGTCATAGTATTGTACTCATGGAAGCCCGATTTTCAACATTTTTTTTGCATTGTCGAAAAACGGACTTCTTTTAAGTTTTTAAATTAGATACCCCACCGTCTACATGCAAAATTTGTCCAGTTATCCAACTTGCTTTGTCAGAAATTAAAAACTCAGCCATATTAACAATATCATCCGTAGTCCCGATTCTTTTTAGTGGATGTCGCTGTGCGTTAGCCTCTTTTTTCTGTTCACTATTCAATAGAGATGCAGCCAAAGGGGTGTCAGTTAGCGAAGGTGCAATGCAATTTACTCTAATTTTGGGTGCATATTCAGCTGCTAATGCTTTTGTAAGACCTTCTATTGCAGCTTTTGAAGCAGCTACTTGTGCATGAAAGGGTAAACCGATTTGAACAGCAACACTAGAAAACAAAATAATACTCGCATTTTCAGAATTTTTCAATTTAGAAATAACTGCTTGTATTATTTTTATTGCTCCCACAACTTGTAAGTTGTAGTCAACAGTAAAATCGGCAGGTTTAATCCTTTCGAATGGTCGGAGATTGATGCTGCCCGGACAATAGACAACGCCTGTTAATGTTTCTGGTAAAAAATCAAGTGAAATGTTATCATCCAAAACATTTAATTGATAATATTTTATATTTGTTTTTTCAGGATGAATTTCATTTTTATTAAAAGTTGCGTAAATATCATGACCATTCTCAGCCAATTTCGCAGCAAGTGCTTTACCTATCCCTGAAGATGCACCTATAATTAAATAATTTGCCATTGAGTATGTATTTTTTATTCAATTTGAAAAATTAAATTTAATGTAATATTAGAGTCTTCAACTGTATGGTTGCTTAGCTGAACAAACCAATAATTTATTATAACTTAGTATTTGAATCGTCTCCTACAAACATATTTCAACAATTTCAAACTCCATATATCCCTATGTAACAGTTACATTAGCTTTTGAATCAAAGTCAGGAACAAGACACTTTATCCGTTTTGTTAAATTTCTATTCCAATTGTAACTTTACCGCCTAATCCTTTTTCAACGATGTCATATAGAGTCTTCAAAGTGATATTACTACCATCATTTTCTACTCTTGAAATATAAGTCCTTTTCTTATCAATAACTTTTGCCAAATCTTCTTGGGTCATTTTTTTAGATTCTCTTGCTTGTCTAAGTAAGATTCCAATTTTAAAAGACTCAAATTCTTTATCAAGTTCATCTCGACGGGCGGTTCCAACTAATCCAAATTGATTGTCCTTAATTGCTGTCCAAGTGGTTATGTTTTGATCGTTACTTTTCATTTTTTGTTTCCTCCTTCTCTTTAAAAATACTCTTTTTTCAGTTTTAAAGCCAACTCGATTTCCTGTTGTGGTGTCTTCTGTGTTTTTTTCTGAAAACCATTGAGTAGAATTACCAGTCGCCCGTTGTCAAAAAAAACAGAAAACACGCCAAATGTCTGAACCTAATGAGAATCGTGTTTCATAAAGTCCGTCAGTTCCGTTCAGATGCTTTAAATATTTAGTCGGAATATGTTGCTGAAACTCTACCAATTCAAGAATTTTAAATATCTTGTTTTGTACTTTCTCAGGCTGTTTCGATAAGAAATCAGCAAATAATGTTTATAAGCAACAATTGTCCGAATTCTTTCCACTCTAATATTTTTTCAAAGGTAACTTTAAAGTTACAACAAAACAATTTTATTTAGTTTTTTTTATAAAAAAAGGGTAGTCTAACACTACCCTCTACACAATTTACTTTCAAATTTTTAACAGCAGAGTAGGTATTTCCCTACAAACTTATTTCCATAATTTCAAACTCCATAACTCCAGAAGGAACAGTTACAGAGGCTTTTTGACCTACTTTTTTACCTAATAAACCTTTGGCAATAGGAGTTGTAACGGAAAGTTTTCCTTCTTTGAGGTTGGCTTCGCTTTCCGATACTAACATATACGAAAGCACCTGATCAGTTTTAGTATTTTTGATCTTTACACGCGTTAAGATTTGAACCACATTGGTTTTGATTTTCGTTTCATCAATCATCCGTGCGGTCGATAGTGTTGTTTTGAGTAAGGAAATTTTCATTTCGAGCAATCCTTGCGCTTCCTTTGCAGCATCGTATTCGGCATTTTCCGACAAATCTCCTTTATCGCGTGCTTCTGCAATTTGTTTTGACATAGCGGGGCGTTGAACACTTTCAAGCTCAAATAATTCCTCCGTTAATTTTTTATAACCATCAGCTGTCATATAATTCACTGCCATAATTCTTCCTCCTTATTATTTAGAAATGTCCTTTTTTAGTTATGTAAACAAAAAAGAATTCCGACGGATCGCCGGAACTCTTATTCGGTTGTTGTAATACGCTACAAATATAGAAACTATTTATATATAATCAAACACTAAACATGTGTTTAACAACATTAAATTATCTATTTATCTTATATTCAATACTTTTTATTAAATATCTCGGCATATATAAAAGCCTTGCGTGCATCTTCAATCGTACTTAATTCGATATTTAATTCGGGATAAACTTGTTCCTCAACAACTACTTTTTTTGAAGCTTGCTTCATCGAACTTTTATATTTCTCTACTTTATTTTTAGCCCTTAATTTGCTGGGATCGTCAGTATTTTCGTAGGTTGCAATTTTTGTTTCTTTGTTTTCCCAATCGAAAAAACTTGTTTTGGGTTCGGGAACCTTAACTTCAGGATTTTCAGGCAGAAAGTCTTCCCAAATATCTTCCGTTACAGGTTTGTAGTCTTCTTCAACTGGTATGGCTATTGGTTTCTCTTTTTTCTTTTTTAAAAGACCACTCAAACCCGCAACAGCTATTAAGATTAAATATACATAATCGCCTAAATCGTCCATATTACAAGTATTTTATAAATCTACAAACTTATTCTAAATGTGAATTTTATGATTGAATGATACAAATGTAGGCATTCATTTCCAAATTATGAAGAATATCTGAATTATTTACGCAAAATAAATAATTAAGCCATTGCTTTCAAAGCCTGTTGAATAGCTTGCTGAATACCAGCGGCATTTTTCCCACCGGCTGATGCAAAGAAAGGTTGTCCACCTCCGCCTCCTTGAATTTCCTTAGCGGCTTCGCGAGCGATATTGACTGCATTAAGTCCTCCAGCAACAAGGTCGTCAGACAATAATACGGTTATCGAAGGTTTGCCATCAGCAACACATCCAGCTACAAAAAACAGTTTAGTAGGTTGAACATTCCGAATTTGGAAAGCCAATGTTTTAACTTGGTCTGCCGTAAGAGTTCCGTGATAACTAATTATTTTAACGCCATTCTGTTCCTTAGCATTAGCGAGTAATTCATCACGTAGATTCATAATCTTTTCGTGCATAATGCCTTCCATTTGCTTTTTCAAATCAGCAGTTTCTTCACTTAATCTACGCAAAGCATTCAAAACATCGGGTGCATTATTGAGTAATTCTTTGGCCTCGGCAATCGTATCCAATTCTTTGTCCAGCATTTCTTCGACAGCTTTACCAGTAATTGCTTCGAAGCGACGAATGCCAGCTGCAATCGAACTTTCGGCCACTATACGAACCATTCCTATATTCCCTGTGGCCGAAACATGCGTTCCTCCACAAAGTTCAATAGAACTACCAAACTGAATCACACGCACTGTTTCGCCGTATTTCTCCCCAAACAAAGCCATTGCTCCCATAGCTTGAGCTTCCGCAATTGGAGTGTCACGATTTTCAGTTAAAGCGTAATTCTCACGAATTTTCCTATTAGCAATAGCTTCAACTGTACGGATTTCTTCTTTTGATAATTTTTGAAAATGCGAGAAGTCGAAACGCAAAGCTTCGGGGTTTACAAAAGAACCTTTTTGCTCTACATGAGTTCCCAGTACTTCACGCAAAGCTTCGTGTAGCAAGTGGGTAGCAGAGTGATTTCTTTCTGTCGACTTGCGTTTTTCAATGTCAATTGTAGCATGAAAAGTTTCAGAAATATCGGATGGCAGACGTTTAGTAATATGTACCGCTAAGTTATTTTCTTTTTTTGTGTCTATTATTTCTATGGTTTCACTTTCATTTTTCAAAGTTCCACTATCGCCAACCTGACCGCCCATTTCGGCATAAAAAGGCGTATTGGAAAGTACTAACTGATAATACTCCTGATTTTTTTGTTTTACCTTGCGATACCGTAAAATTTCAGTATCGGACGTTGTAAAATCATATCCAACAAACACACTATCGCCTTCACGAACCGTAATCCAGTCGCCAGTTTCGATAACGGCAGCATTGCGTGCACGGTCTTTTTGGATTTTCATGGCAGCGGTGAACTCATCGATATTCACGGTAAGATTGTTCTCACGCAAAATCAATTCCGTTAAGTCCAATGGAAAACCGAAAGTATCGTAAAGTGTAAAAGCCACTTTTCCGCTTACTTCAGTAGTTTTATGAGATTTATTTTCAGAAATTACTTTGTCTAATAATTTAATTCCAGTTTCCAAAGTACGTAAAAACGATTCTTCTTCCTCTTTGATAACTTTCTCTATCAATGATTTTTGTGAAATTAATTCAGGATAAGCATTACCCATATTCTTACTCAAAACATCAATGAGTTTGAACATAAATGATTGTCGTTGATCTAAAAAAGTATAGCCATAACGCACGGCACGGCGTAAAATCCGTCGAATCACATAGCCAGCTTTTGCATTCGATGGTAATTGTCCATCGGTAATCGAAAAGGCAATGGTACGTACGTGATCGGCAATTACACGCATAGCAATATCAACTTTCTCATCTTTACCATATTCTACGCCACAAACCTTTCCAATCTCAGCAATAATAGGCGTAAATACATCGGTGTCGTAGTTCGATTGTACGCCTTGCATAGCCATACAAAGTCGCTCAAAACCCATTCCAGTGTCAATCACTTTGGCGGGTAGTCCTTCCAACGAACCATCGGATTTGCGGTTGTATTGCATAAACACATTGTTCCAAATCTCAATCACTTGAGGATGACTGCCATTGACGAGTGTCAAAGCATCCACCTTG
>JBBSCW010000112.1:0-9626 GCA_038249855.1 Bacteroidales bacterium | reverse complement strand
TTTTTTTAGTTTTAATGCTAATATTTGCACATTTTTATTTCCGACTTATAAATTCAAGAAATAATGTATTGAAAGTGCTGGTAGAAAAGAATATACAAATAATCGAAGATGAACGGAAACTTTATAGAACTAAATTGGAATTAAAGCCCAAAAAAGTAAGCCAAAGAGTTACAGAGAAAGATAAGTCAGATATACTTTATAATCAATTTTTAGACTGGTTGGATAGCAATAATAATTCCATTCGTAAAGATCTTACACTGGAAATTGTGGCTAAAGAAATGAATACAAATCGGGAATATTTGTCCCGAGCCATTAACGATAATCACCTTCGTTTTACGGATATTATTAATAGATTTCGAATTTTAAAAGCCATTGAAATCCTTTCGGATAATATGAATCCAAAGAGTCGATACAACCTTTCTGTCATCGCCTGTGAAGTCGGTTTCAATTCGAATTCAGTATTTATTGAAGCTTTCCGCAAGCAAACAGGGATGAATCCAGCCCAGTTTAGAGATAACTTACATGACAAGACCTGACTCCACTGAAAATTTTATTTCACTGATTGATTGGATGTTGCGTTTTTGAATTGTTCAATCTAAAAAACAATAATTTGTACCATTAAAACATTTGATATACTTTTGGATAAACTTTTTTCAGAGTTGAAGATTAACAGTGAGATATACCTAGCTTTGAAAAATTTGTCTGTTTATCTGTTTGTTTCTTAAGTCCGGATATTTATATCCGGATTTTTTATTTTTAGAGGATTTTGTCGAAAAAGTTGTGGAGTTTGAAATCTTAGGATGGTATTCGAGATTTTAATGAAGAGTTTTTTAATTTGAAAGCAGATCGTTTAGAGCAGACTCTACTTTTTCGTATAATGGTTTTTTTTCGTCATCGGTATATATAACCGCGTCTACCCATTCCTTTTTCTCTTCTTCACTAGTTTGTCTACTGATACGTTCTCGTACTTGTTCAGGGCTTATTCCGTCTCTTTTCAGCACCCTTGCAATGCGTATATCTTCTGACGCAGTGACCAATATTGTTTTGTCAGTCAACTTATCGAAGTGAGATTCAAATAGAATTGCCGATTCAATAAATAGTACCTTTGCTTGCGAATTTAATTTAACCCAAGCTTCAAAATCAGATTGAACTACTGGATGAACAATATTACTGAGTTGGGTCAATAATTCAGGATTATTAAACACAATTTTAGCTAATGCTGGCCTGTTCAATCCTGACTCGTTATAAATATCGGAACCAAAAAGACCCTGAATTTTAAGCTTAAGATTAACATCCTCATCTTGTAGTGTACGGGCTTGAGCATCCGAATCATAGACTAGATAACCCATAGAGCGAAGAATTTTAGCAACAGTTGATTTGCCAGCACCTATTCCTCCCGTGATACCTATAATCATAAAATATAATTTGTTTTCGTTCAATTTGTTTCACAAAAATATATAGTCTGAGTCTTTAAGTTCCTTCGTTTAAAAGCCAAAACTTATACCGCCTGAAAATGTGACATTTTCACCTTGTAGGTATTTAGGGGTATAATAGTTCAGTGTTTCGGATTTAGTCATTCGTTTTTCGCCAAAAGTGATAGGCTCAATTGGATCGTAAGCATCTATTTTACTCCATTCTGCCAAAAAAGTTATATAAGTACTATTGAAAATTTCATAAACTCCTTGAAAACCAACTGTTTTATTAGTCCAAATTATTTCACCAAGACTTGGTTGGCTGATTATGTCACTAATATTACTCGTAATACCGTTTGAAACTCCACGCCGAATATAAGCATATTCTTTGCCATGTTTTGCATCTGTATAACTTAACTTAAAATCCAACCCACGTATCGGCTTTATTTGCAACGAAAGATATAACTCTTCGGAATTATCACCCAAATAATGCCCCAAATTATAAGAGTTTGATGCATAAGTAAGTGTTGGAATAGAATGTTTATACGTTATAATAGTCGTTCTGGTATATTCAGCATTCAAGGCGATATTGTTGAACGGGAAATTACTTATATTAATACCACCCTTAAACGAGATGGGATTGACCTGTTTATTGTCGGGCAAAAATCGTTCAAAATTAAGTTCATCGACAAAAATAGAACCATACAAATGAGTGTGGTTTATGTTTCGGGAACTGATATTCATAAACATTTGAGAGTTTTGATTTTCGGTGCCTAGCCCTTTGGTAAGCGTATGGTCAATAGATTTATAAAATGCGATTGGGATTAAATAAGCAGCATGAATTGATCTTTCAGCATATATTATGGAGTTCCCGACTGAGATTCTGAAATCACGTACTGGCATGAATGTGAGCAGGTTGGCCGCAATGAATTTATTATTGGGGCGGTAGTAAGTTTTATTAATATTATCGGTATAATGATAGCTGGAATCAAGAACATTAGATACCAACCAGCCATGTATATAGTTTAACTCAAACCATTTAACAGGTTTTAGTTGAAGCGTTATCATCGGAAATGAGGGTACGCGTCCTGATAAAATGTTCGAGCCATGATAATTATCGCCCCAAACCACATTATCTTTCACTAAACCAATTGATCCCCATGAGTTTGAGTATTTGATACCACCACGCGAATCGCTAAAATCCCCTCCATAGCTTGCCTCTTTGTACTCGTACCCTGGATTATTGTTCAAAAAAAAGTAACTGGACAGTGTATCACCATTGTTTGATAAGTCACGTAAACTACCATAAATTGAAAAATGTTTACCTATTGTAGCTTGAAAATCAGCACCTATCGTACGCTTTAGTATATTTCCATTGTCATTGTGCATAAAATTCAGTCCCAAAATTGGAGTTAATCGCACTTTGAATAAGGAATCGCGATAATGAAATGCGGGTGGAAAAAGTGCAGCTTTTGATTTATCATTGTTCCAAAGATGAAAATAAGCGTGAGGTAAGTCGCCGTTTTCAAATGCAAATTCATTCAGAAAAAATTTGAGCTCAGCTAGTTGTCTTTTATTTAACTTAACTTCTAACTTTTTTGCTTCTAACAATTTATCAGCAATGAATTGACGACTATAAGGCTTCACAACGGTATTAATATCAATAATATCCACGTTAGCCAACTCGTCTAGGAAGTCATAAATCCGGCTGTATGAAATATGCTGAGGAATATCCTGAGCGGAAATTGCAAATGAAAATATTAAACTGACGATGAGTAAAGTTGATTTTTTCATAGAATGTTAAAATTGTTATAAGTTACAAGACCAAGTAAGTAAAGTTAGAAATTATTTCGGTTTATTCTTATTCAGGAATTAATCTTGAAAGTTATAACTAACAAGCATTGGAAATAGTTCAACAAACTTAAACTGTTATTTTGCAGTTTTTTAAGAGCTACGAGCCTTGCCGAATAGTATATTTTTAAGAATTTTGAAAAAATATTTTATATCTGTAATCAATACTCCATCTTGCGTACACCGAATTAAGTAATTCATTTCAGAGTTTTGAATTTCGTCCAAGGTGCGTGGCAAATCTGCATAAAAAGGAGGTAATAGTCCTGGTTTGAATTTCAGTCGCAGTGTTTGTAATTCTTTGCTATACAGACCAAAATAATGACTACTCAGCGGTCGGACTCCCACAAGTTTCATTTCGCCTTTAAATAGATTTAGAAACATGGGCAATTCGTCCAAGAAGTATTTCCTCATTGTCCTGCCTATCGTATTTATTCGAATATCATTATTAAATTTTCCACCTTCTTGCAAGTCGTATGTATCGTAAATATAATGTTGTAAATATTCTGAATATGGATGCATGGTTCTTACTTTATATACTTGGAATTCAACCCCGTTTTTACCTAATCTTCTCAGCTTTATCAATGGACCATATGATTTTTTTATATCTATATTGGGTTGTTTTTCTCTTTGTGCATAAATATAAAATAGCTGTTCAACTTTTTTCTCTTTCAACACTTTGAACCCAGCACAATACAGTCTACCCATTACCTCGGCCTTGGATAGTATCCTTTTTTTACCATCGGTTAAATCGTAATATAGCCTACTAGTTAGAAATATTTTAGGAATAAACCTGCGATAAAGATAATTTAAACCATAATAAATATAATTTAGGCCGAGAGGTAAAGAACCCAAAATTCTTTTCTTACGTGTGCTTTTCGATTCGTAACAACATATCAAACAGCCATTATCAGGTAATTTTTGATTTATAGTTGCAAACATTTTATTAATACCCCTGACGTTGTTCAAAATTTCGAGATTGATAACTGTTAAGTATTTATAGTTTTGCTTTGCTTTGATATCTAAATAATTAGTTGAGAAGTTTATCAAGGTATT
Source organism: Bacteroidales bacterium (assembly GCA_038249855.1). GTDB lineage: Bacteria > Bacteroidota > Bacteroidia > Bacteroidales > Paludibacteraceae > Paludibacter. The sequence continues at coordinate 5,310 of JBBSCW010000112.1, read as the reverse complement.
TCCACTTTGTAAGTCTACGTTTTTTAATAATTCATTCAATACTTTGACCCCAGAATGTTGCATGATTGTAGCACATCTGTCTAAGTAGCTCGAATCGTCAAGAGGAGTCGAATATCTCAGGATGGCATTGGCTCTTTTACTTATATCTACTGACTCATCGTCATACTCTACTGCATATAGTAATATAAAATATAGCAGATAAAAAATGGAAATAATACTAAAAAGGACAGCAGTATAGGTGAAAATTACATATATAGAATAATAGCTATTGTAAAATACAGCGGAAATAAACCAGGAAATAAAAAACACACATATGGTTACATACAAAAGTTTAAGAGATACACCTCTGTATTTCAATTCCTTTAATGGCCTGTAGCGTTGAAAAAGGTATGAAATAATAAACCAAGCAAAGAAATAGAACAAAGATGTATCACCATATTTATCGTAAGGTGTAGTAGTAGAAAGTGGAAACCAACCCAATACAACAAAGATACCCATGATTAGTATCATGAAATCAAAGAATAAATTAATCTTAGATGGGTGATAAAAGAAATTAAAGTTTTTTTTATCTTTCAGTAACTTCATTCGTTGTATAGAGAGTTAAGATTGTAAGTTTAAAATTCATATTAATAGAAATTTATTTCAAAATAGTTATAAAATAGAGTTTATATAAGTTGAAATTTTATCGACCCCCCAACCCCTGACCTCACCCCAACCCTCACCAAATGGAGAGGGAGTAAGAAGGGAGAAAGAGTGATATTTGCATATTCTAAAAATAAATATTTTTGGTCTTAAAGCCCCCATTTGGGGTTTGGGGGTCAAAAGCAAAATCAATAAAACTTAGCAATAGTATTAAATATCCCAACTTATATAATGTCTAATGAATAGGATTTACAAAATTGAAATTCAAGATCTTACTTATATATTTTGTAAATCCTACCTAAAGAAGTCTAATTCTTAGCTTTTAGTATTTCTAGCAACCATTTCCAGCATTTTTGAGTGGAACTAATGCTTAATCTTTCGTCGGGCGAGTGTACGCCAAACATCTGTGGTCCTATTGAAATCATATCCAAATGCGGATATTTTTCGAGGAACAAACCACATTCAAGTCCTGCATGAATGGCTTTAACTTCTGATTCAGCGTCAAATAAATCTTGATAAGCTTTTTGAGCTGTTTTTAAAATATTTGAATTCAAATTTGGCTTCCAACCCGGATAGCCATCGCCATGTGTTGCCGTGGCTCCACCTAATAAAAATACAGATTCTACTTGATGAGCAATGTCCAATTTTGATGATTCTACCGAACTACGCTGACTTGTAGTGATTTGTATTGTGTTGTTGGGTTTCATTTTTACCGAAGCTAAATTGGTAGAAGTTTCCACCAAATTAGGCATGTCCTTGCTCATTGCTTTCACTCCATGAGGACAAGCATAGAGCAAATTTAACAAAGTATCAGAACTTTTTTTGTCGATGACATTTGCAGGAAGTTGGGACGATTCTAAGTTAATTTGCAAGTTTGGTTCTGTTGTTACAATCTCAGTTTCCATTTCTGCAACGAAATAATTCAATAAAACACGGATTCTTTCCTTTTGTGCATAAGGTACACAAGCATTTACCGTAGCCTCACGAGCGAGAGCATTTCGTAGATTTCCACCATCAAAATGGCTAATGCGTAAATCCATTTCCTTGTTGACTAACCACAAATAACGTGTAATTATTTTATTGGCATTGCCCAATCCTTTGTTGATATCATCGCCCGAATGTCCGCCTTTGAGCCCTTTTACAGTAATATTAAAACCGAAATAACCTGCAGGAGTTTCGTCAAGCTTGTATGTCAAGTTAGCTGTGGTGTCGATGCCGCCTGCACAACCTATAAAGATAATTCCATCGTCTTCTGAGTCAAGATTAATCAAAACTTCCCCAGTCAACAACTTGTTATCGAGTGCAAAAGCGCCTGTCAATCCAGTTTCTTCATCTACAGTGAACAAACATTCCAACGCTGGATGTTGTAAGTCAGTAGAAGCCAAAACCGCCAACATCATAGCCACTCCAATCCCGTTGTCGCCGCCAAGCGTTGTTCCTTTTGCCTTTACAAAATCGCCATCAACATAGGCCTGAATCGCATCAGTATCGAAATTAAATACAGTATCCGTATTTTTCTCACAAACCATATCAAGGTGGGCTTGTAAAATTATTGTTTTCTCATTTTCGTATCCAGTACTTGCCGATTTACAAATCAACATATTACCGACTGGGTCTTTTTTATATGTTAAATTGTTGTTTTTCGCAAACGATTCAAGATATGCTATTATTTTTTCCTCTTTTTTCGATGGACGGGGAATTTGTGTTATGTCGTGGAAATAATTCCATAATAAAGTGGGTTCTAAATGTTTCATTTGGATGGATTTTTAGCTAAATTAATATGAATTGCAAAGTTAGAAAAATTATCGGCTTTTACTCCCTTTTGAAACAGAGTATTGAAGATTTAGTTTAAATATAATTTGATATTTTTGAGATAGATAGATTTCTAAAAATACCAATTCTTAACTATAGTATGGGAATTATTATTTGATTAATAAACCCTAGCGTATTGATTAATAATACTATAAGTTGAAGGATATAATTTATTATTAATTATTTCGACAATGAAATGAAAAGCTGAATAAACCGGAATAAAAAATGCTAACTTTGCCAATTAATAAAATTTTTCTCTTACAGTTCTTAATTTGTTGAATTAAAATACTTTACGATGTTTGTTTACGGTTTTGAGTTCAGTTATATTGAATTGATTGCATTGGAATCGATGTTTGCGATGTTCATATACCAGTTATATTTTTATTCTCGTTATATATTTGGTGTTCTTCGACTTCGAAAGCATACAATGAAAAATAAAGTAACTTTCAATGATGCACAAGTTCCAGTTTCGGTAATAATATGTGCTAAAGATGAAGTTGATAATCTTAGAAAATACCTTCCTTTTGTACTAGCCCAGGATTATCCTGATTTTGAGGTTATTGTGGTGAATGATGGGTCGACTGATGAGTCTGAAATATTTTTGAACGATTTGAAAAAATCACATCCTAATTTACGAACTACCTTTGTGCCGGTTGGAACTACTAATCTGAGTACAAAGAAGTTAGCAATTACATTGGGAGTGAAGGCAGCTCAAAATGATTGGTTGTTGTTCACCGATGCCGACTGTATGCCCGAGGACAAAACTTGGATAGCCCGCATGGCAAGGAATTTCAATCCTGGAATTGAATTTGTGTTGGGTTATGGGGCGTATTTTAATAAAAAAGGTTTTTTAAATAAATTAATTACTTACGATACCTTGTTCAATGCACTTTTATATTTGGGTTTCGCTTTTAATGGCAAACCATATATGGGAGTCGGACGGAATATGGCTTATCGAAAAGATGTGTTTTTTAGACAAAAGGGTTTTGCCACTACACTTCATCTACGTTCTGGTGATGATGATTTGATGGTAAATAGTGCTGCTAATCAGTTTAATACGAAAATTGAAATTGCTCCAGACAGCATTACTTGGTCGGAACCAAATCGTTCTTTCTCCGATTGGTATTATCAAAAAGAACGACATCTATCGGTCTCAACTTTTTACAGTACATCCAGTAAAGCACGCTTAGTTTTTGAACCACTAAGTCGTGGATTATTCTATTTCTCTTTCATTTTTGCATTGATTGTTGGTAATATAATTACCATTTTTGCTGCAATATTGCTGTTTTTAGTGCGATTTTCACATCAGTTATTCATCATCAACAAGAGCTCTCAGTTTTGGAACGAAAGAAAGTATTATTTTACACTTTTACTTTTCGATATGTTGTTGCCAGTTATCAATCTCTTTATTATGACTTTTGGTAGAATGGGCTCAAGAGCTAAAAACATTTATTGGAAGTAAAGCGTTAATATATTTAGCGTTCCGCTTTGAAAAGTTTGAAATTTGAAAATTTGGAATTTGTAAGATTCCCGCGAAGGCGAGATGTCTTGTATTATATTTCTGAACTTTGCCTTCGCCTTCGCCTAACAATTAAACCCTTCCTCCTAAAATAAAATATTATGTCAAAAAAGAAATTTCCTCACAAGAATCCAAGTACTCGCATTCGCAAGACCGAATTAGTACGTAATATTGTTGATATTTTTAATACCAATCCCGAAAAAAAATATAATTACAAGGAGATTTCTACTTTGTTGAATATTAAATCAGAGACGCAACGCATATTTATTAATCAATTGTTGTATGAACTGCTGGATGAAGATTATTTGGTGGAAATTTCGAGAGGAAAGTTTAAAGTAAATTCACGGGGTGGCTACATCACCGGAACTATTGACAGGCAGGGTGTGAAAACATTCATGATTCCTGACGATGGTGGAGAACCTGTTTTTATTCCCGAACGTAAAACAAATCATGCTCTGCTTCACGATACAGTCAAAGTGTTTCTTTATGCACAACGTAAAGGACAATCACCAGAAGGAGAAGTTGTTGAAGTTGTTAAGCGAGCCAAAGATACTTTTGTAGGAATTATTGAAGTTTCGGAAAATTTTGCCTTTTTGATATCGGATAATCGCAACTTAACCAATGATGTTTTCATTCCGAAATCGAAATTAAATGGGGCTAAAAATGGTCAAAAAGTTTTAGTTAAGCTGCTTGCTTGGGAACCGAACCTTAAAAATCCAGTAGGTGAAGTCGTTGATGTATTGGGCGAAAAGGGCGATAACACGACTGAAATGCACGCTATTTTAGCTGAATTTGGCTTACCTTACAAATATCCTAAAAATGTAGAAGAAGCTGCTGATAAGATTGATGCTGGAATTACCCCAGAGGAGATTAGTCGCAGAATTGATATGCGAAATACCACCACTTTCACCATTGACCCGCGCGATGCAAAGGACTTCGATGATGCACTTTCGATCAAAAAATTAGACAATGGAAATTGGGAAGTTGGGGTTCATATTGCCGATGTAACTCACTATGTACAGCCTGATTCAGTGATTGAGCTCGAAGCCAGAGAGCGTGCTACTTCTGTGTATTTGGTGGACAGAACTATTCCTATGTTGCCCGAGCATTTATCAAATGGCATTTGCTCCCTTCGACCCGATGAGGATAAACTAACTTATTCTGTGATTTTTGAAATAACGGATGATGCTGAAATAAAACATTATACAATTGCCAAAACAGTAACTCGAAGCAATCGTAGGTTTACTTACGAAGAGGCTCAGCAAGTGATTGAAACAGGCGAAGGCGATTTCAAAGAAGAAATTTTGGTGTTAGACAGATTGGCAAAAGCATTTCGC
>JBBSCW010000111.1:0-9676 GCA_038249855.1 Bacteroidales bacterium | reverse complement strand
GGTTTCACAAAGGAAATGATTGAAAAAAACAAACTTCCATTGCCTCATCGGAATATGATTCCTCAGACAATGGAAGAGCAATTAATATGTTATGCCGACAAGTTTTACTCCAAATCTCATTTAGGTGAAACGCATACTGTGGAGGCAATTCGCAAAGATCTGGCTCGATTTGGTGAATTTCAAGTGTTAGTTTTTGATAAATGGCATCAGTTTTTTGATGCAACTAAATAAGGATTAATCAATTAATTTGTAAGAAATACCAAAACTCAACAATTCTTTAAATTGTATTCTGGCTTTTTCCGATGCTGCTAAAATCTGTGTATTGTCGTATCGAGGATTTACAGATAAGCGGGTGGATAAGAACCTATTAATCGTAAAGTTGCTTACAATTTCCCAATCAATTTCTACTTTTTCGTAATTGGTGTAAAAGGATAATTTGGAGTCAAACTGAATTTCTGGTGAAGGTGAATACGAAAGCTTAGCTTTGATAGAACTTCCAATTTCGCTCAACACTTTTTCTCCTTTTTTTATACCAAAAGTATTCGGATTAACTTTCACAATATCATCAACATAAATATATTTGTAAGCAATAGGTGCAAGCATCAATGAAAATAGTTTTTTATATTTATAATCCATACCAGCCCCTATATTTACACGTACAGGAGTGAGAAACGCTGCTTTCATCTCGGTAGAAGTTATCGACTTATAATTATTGAAAAATTGAGTCGAAAAATCAAATGCACCCGTATAGAACCAGTTTCCGCTTGCTTTAAAGCCTAATTTACTATTAATTTTAAAAATATCGTCATTGGTGTTCAAAGCTCGAATTGCACCTTCCACCGAATTGAATCCCGCTCTCCATTCTGCATTATTATCCCATTGAATGTTCTTTTTGTTGTCGTAATTAAGTTGTCCGCTCAAAATGCCCAAAATTGCAATACTCTTACTTCCACCCTGATACCAATTGTCCGATACAAAATTTTGAGAAAACTGCATCAAAGTTCTAGCCTTCACCGTCCATGGATTGAATCTGAATTTTGGCAACACAAGTTTTGACTTATTTAAGTTAAGACTTGCTATATCTATAAACATCAAATCATCATTAGTTCTGCTGTTAATGAGGTTGGTCTTGGTGATGTCGGTAGCCGGTAAATTTTCATACCTATATAAAAACAATTTAGGTTGTAGTAGTGAAAATGATTTTAAAACTGATTGGCGTAAATCAGCTGTTGTTTGTTGTATAGTCTTAACGTGTATTGGTTTAATTATTTGTGATTCAATTGATTCTGGATTTTTTCCGAAGAAATAAGTATATGGAAATAAATTCTTTTTCCAATCAAAATCACTTTTAGTTTTGTAGTAAACTAAATCGATACATAAAGGATTTATTTCGAGATACAATGAATCTAATAAGCTCAATTGTAGTGGTTTGAGTAAATTTGATGGATTAAAAACCGGATTATGTTTTAAGTTAGTATTAAAAGTATCAATTTGACTTTTCGATTTGTCAACTACTTTAAACAATTCTATGCTGTTTAACAAAGAATCAATATTAGTAATTTCTATGACATTTTGAATTATACTATCGCCGGGAATTGTTTCCCCTGCTTTCAGTTGATTTATTAATAAGGTAAATACTGTGGCAATGATTACTTTTATTTTCATAATTTATTTCAAAAAATTTGACATCCCGGTTTTCCTCTTTCTACCGGATTACTTTATTTTATATGTTATCAAAACCTGATGGTAATGATTTATTGGTTCTGATTCCAAGCTCTTTTATTTTTTCGGCTGTTCGTATTATATTACCCGAGCCATCTTTGAGTTTTCTTACAGCATCATCGTAAGCATTGGATGTGCGGTCGATATTGGTTTTTATTTTTTGTAAATCCTCCACAAATCCTACAAATTTATCATACAGAGTAGCACTCAATCGTGATATCTCCTGTGCATTTTTTGTTTGGTTTTCTTGTTTCCAAATAGAAGAAATAGTACGCAGTGTTGCCAGTAAAGTCGTTGGACTTACAATTACAATCTTACGTTCCCAAGCATACGAAAATAGCTCAGGATCGCCCTGAACTGCCACCGAAAATGATGACTCAATGGGAATGAACATCAAAACAAAGTCCGGAGTATTAATATTCAAGGCATTTTGATAGTTTTTCTCACTCAACAGTTTCACATGACTTCTTATTGAAGTCAGATGTTCTTTTAAATATATAAATTGAGTTTCGTCGGTTTCGGCAGTCATCATGCGTTCGTATGCCACTAAGGAAACTTTTGAATCTATTATAATATGTTTATTGTCAGGTAAATGTATAATTACGTCAGGGCGTTGTACTTTGCTGTCCACGCCTTCAACCACTTCTTCGCGCTCATATTCTTGTCCTTTAGTAAGGCCTGATCGTTCCAACACTCTTTCCAAAATCACTTCACCCCAGTTTCCTTGTTTCTTAACATCACCTTTCAATGCTTTGGTTAGGTTATTGGCATCCTCACTCACTTTGGTATTCAATTCAGCAAGCTTTCTCACTTCTTCACGTAAACTTATTTTGTCACGCAATTCTTTGTCGTAAGTATCATCCACCTTTTTTTCAAAGGATTGTATTTTTTCCTTCAAAGGATTCAAAATCTCACTAATATTCTTGTGATTAGCAGCCGAAAACTCATCCGATCTCTCTTTTAGAATTTTGTTTGCAATATTTTCAAACTCTGTTATTAGGCGTTTTTGAAGTGTCTCAATTTCTGATTTTTGTATTTCGAGTTTTTCAATAATGTTGTCATTTGTTGTTCTGAGCGTTGCTACTTCTAATGCACGAGTGTTAGAAAGCTGCAAAATCTGTGCCATTTCATTTTGAAGATTTGAATTCTCATCCTTACTAATACGCAAAGTTTCGCTCGTTACCATTCCTTTTTTCTCAGCATCGGTCAATACTAACTGCAAGGTTTGACTTTTTTCTTCATTAGCTTCTTGGTTCTTCTTGATTCGAATAGTCAAGATTATCCAAGCGGATAAAAATCCAATTACCAAGGCAAATAGCACTATTATAATTTCCATTTGAATAGTTTTTAATGATTGTATATCAATCAAATAATGTGGGATGGTCTTCCTCAAAACGAACAATGATAGTACGCATCAAGGTTTCTCTAATGAACTTAGACTTATTGGATATTTTGAATTTCTCCATATAGCGATTCAAAAACTTAAATTCTTCATCGTTGAGCGTTATATTTTCCCTGTGAGTGCGTTTTAAGACCCGTTTTACAAGTGGAGTTTGTGTTTTTTTTGCCATAATTGTTAAGTTTGTTCCGCAAAAGTAATATTATCTTCCTAAATTTAAGGATATTGAGTGCAATTTATGTAAATTTGCGTGTCGAAGAACTATTATCAAATCTTATTTCACTGTATTTTAACAAATAATACTGAACATTATGGCCGAACATAACGATTTAGGTGAACTTGGCGAAGAAAGAGCTCAAAGTTATCTTCATGCCAATGGCTATAAAATTCGTCATACTAAATGGAGAACAGGCAGACTCGAATTGGATATTGTGGCCGAAAAGGATGATATGCTAATCGTGGTGGAAGTTAAAACCCGTTCGACCGACACATTTGAAGCACCCGAAGAAGCCATCAATTTACGCAAAATCCGCAATATTGTTTCTGCAACTCACGAATATATTCATCTTTTCGACTGGAATGGTGAAACGCGATTCGATGTTATTTCAGTGATGCCCGAAGGTCAAAGTTTCCGCATAGATCATATCGAGGATGCTTTTTTGGCACCAGTGAATTAATAAAAGCCCCCTAAATCCCCCGAGGGGTAACTTTAAGACCATATTGCATATTTCATTTTGAATAAGAGTAAAAACTTTTTTCAAAAATAATCCCGAAATAAAAACTGTTTAGAGTTTCTATTTCGGGATATTCAAATTATCAGCTATCTTCTAAAATCCACTATAAACCAAATTTAGCTTCATGGGGCGTTTTGAATGTTGCCCCGAACATATTTTACAAGCACTCATTAAATTTTGAGGCTTCATCTGACTAATCTGCTTATTTCCATCGTATTTAACCGAAACTGGAACTAATCTAAAATTCTCAAATTCAGGTAATGCAGTTGAGCTATTCAGTTTTTTAGTTAACATTCTTGCCATATCGAAACTATAAAAATATAGAATCTCACCATTTACAATCTCCCTTTCAATATCGGCTATGATAGCTGTAGTATCCGTTGGTAATTTGTTGTCTTTGAAAAATTCATCATATTGAGATTCTTTGATCAAAAGCAAAGTGTTAGGAAGTGGTTGTGCCAATGTAGTATCAATTTCAGCTATATCAACTCTTAACACTGCCTTATTTATGAGCAGTTTTTTGCCATTCATAATTAATTTAGATTGTAATTTTCGAATGGGCATTTTAATTTTAGTGTAAATATTAGCTGGCGATGAAATTACACTAATCTGAGGATTGGCATCAAATTTCTGCTTAATGCTGCTTGCATCAGGATGTTGAACACGATTTACAGTTCGTACTTCCTTGTTGGCTGGGTAGTTTACATAGGTATTTACCACCACAGTTGAGTCAGAAATCCCATCTGCCTTTTTTACATTATAGGTGTAATGAAAGAAATAGCGCATCACAACTGACCTAATATAGAGCATACTAGCCGATCCGAAATTGGTTGTAATATAAATTCCGTTGAAGAAACTATGAAAAGTATTTTCGTTTTCGAAAGTGTATTTTTTAGTTAAAACGGCTGAGAATGAATTTACAAAATCTTTTGTTAGTGGAAAAATTAATTTAGTAGAATCGGGGCGAGTCAATACAGCATCCTTCGCTGTGAATATCTTGCCACCAATTTTATTAGTTTTATCAGAATACTCACTTGCATTGATATCTGATTGATATAATTTAGTAAAATTTAATGTCTTATTCTTATTCATTTGATATACTGAGAGTTCCATAGGAGCATATCTGTCGCCAAACCAAGAATAGTAATACAAAATTAATTGAGCTGAGTCAGCTTTTGCTCCTGCTGGATATGTAAAATCGATTGGCGGTTGCAACTGGGTAAGAATGTCGGCATTGGTTGTACCATATTGTAAATCCACGTAGGAACCCATCATCAACGAATCGGGACGTGAATATATAAATGGAATAATGATGTTTTCGGTGGACAGCGATAAAGAGGCGGTATCCACAAGAATTTTATCGCCTTCGGGCTGTATTTGAGAGCCCATATCACTGATGTTATCGTTGCAAGCTGCAAAAAGAATCGATAATACTACAATAAAAATATGTTTTGATTTCATTCAGTATGAAATAATTAGGGGTGTTTACTAAGTGTTGTTAAAAGTTTGTGTATAATGCAATTATATCATGCTATCGTAAAATTTCACATATTCGTCAGCATAATCTTCAGCTCCTACGTGCGGTAAAAATTTTATGTTCTTATCTTTAACATACTGAAGGACATCCTTATTGATTGTTTCACTCGATTGAATTACTCCATCTGAAAAATCAATGGCTAATTTGGTCAATGCCACATAGTCGATTACTTTGTCTTTCACCTGTATCACGTGCTTTTTCTCAATACCTTCGAGCAAAAGACGTTCAGCAAATAAACTTCTAAATGGTTTCTTAAATTCATCGTCGAATACAGAATAAACGACCTTGGAATGTTTGAAAAACGGGTCTTGATTGTAAGCTTTTTTGATATAAAGTGGTGCTAAAGCAGTCATCCAACCTTGACAATGAATAACGTCTGGCGTCCAGCGAAGTTTTTTTACAGTTTCCATTACTCCTCTGATAAAGAAGATGGTACGTTCGTCGTTATCTTCAAATTCCTCCCCATTTTCATCGGCTATCGTATTTTTTCGATGAAAATAATCATCGTTATCGATAAAATAAACCTGCATACGGGCAGTCTGAATAGAAGCTACTTTGATAATCAATGGATGATCTGTGTCGTCAATAATTAGGTTCATCCCTGATAAGCGAATAACCTCATGCAACTGATTCCTACGTTCGTTTACAGCACCAAATTTAGGCATAAAAGTTCGGGTTTCCCTTCCCCGATCCTGCACTGCTTGTGGCAGGTATCTACCCATGTTAGCAATTTCAGATTCAGGCAAATATGGAAAAATTTCCTGCGAGATATATAGTACTTTATTAACTTTTTTCATGTTCAATTTTACACTCGTCGCATATAATTACATCAAACGGATTGCAAAGATATATAAAAAAAATCGGATATATGCAATACCTATCTTCAATTGTTAATTGGAATTATGTTCTTTAATTGAAAATTAAACACTTAACTCATTTTTAGTATTGGCTACATTTCAATCAATCAGTTGATTAATTATTAATCATTGTTTTTGAGAAACTTGATGAATCGTATCTGTTTTAAAAAAGATTAACCATAAAAGTTTTTAATATATTTTTTTCATTTAGTTGATATAAATTACTAATAAATCATTTGATTATCAAACAACTAAATTAAAAATTATGTTATTAAAGTTTATAGCCGAATCCTTTTTAATCGTAAACAAATATCTTTTTGTACTTTTGCAGCGAATTTTGAATAAAAATACAACCCAAATTAAGTCAAAAGACTTACCAAATCAATGAAAATTATTTCAAGTATTGATGAACTCCGTCATGAAATAGATGCAGTTAAAGCTAAGGGTTTAGATATAGGTTTTGTGCCTACAATGGGTGCTTTGCATACTGGACATATTTCTTTGGTAACAAAAGCAGTTTCGGAAAACAATTTCGTTGTTGTGAGTGTTTTCGTAAATCCAACACAATTCAACAATCCGCAAGATCTCGAAAAGTATCCACGTGATATTGAGCGAGATGCTGAAATGCTTGAAACGGCTGGTTGTAATATGATTTTTGCTCCAGATGCATCCGAAATGTATACTGATAATGAAATTAACAGCACATTCGACTTTGATTTCGGAGGGTTGGATACGGTAATGGAAGGTAAATTTCGCCCCGGACATTTCAATGGCGTAGTGCAGATTGTCAGCAAATTATTTCTTTTGGTACAACCTAACAATGCTTATTTTGGTGAAAAAGATTTTCAGCAATTAGCCATCATCCATCGCATGGTAGATGTGTTGAAAATGGACGTTCATATTGTCGATTGTCCCATCGTTCGCGAAGCAAGTGGTTTGGCCATGAGTAGCCGCAACGAAAGACTGACGGCTGAACAACGTACAAAGGCGGCTGAAATCTATAAAGTGTTGATAAATAGTCGTAACTTTGCAACTGAAAAATCTCCTGAGAACCTGAAATCTTGGGTTATAAATCAAATTAATGACGTGGAATTTCTACAAGTAGAATACTTCGATATTGTAGATGCGGCGACTCTCAAATCAATAGATACATGGACTTCAAATGCCGTTGGATGTGTAGCGGTATTTTGTGGAGAAGTTCGTTTAATCGACAATATAAGATACAAGTCGGTGGAATGAAAATAATTCAAAGAACTGAAAAACAATAATATATGTTAGTTACAGTAGTAAAATCAAAAATTCATAGAGTTCGGGTAACCGAAGCTAATTTGAATTATATAGGAAGCATAACCATCGACATGGATTTGATGGATGCTGCCAATCTCATTGCCAACGAAAAAGTTAGCATTGTAAACAATAATAATGGCGAACGATTTGAAACTTATGTAATTCCTGGCGAACGTGCTTCGGGAGTTATCTGTTTGAATGGTGCGGCTGCCCGATTGGTTCAACCCGGTGATGTAGTGATTATTATGGCTTTTGCAATGATGGAAATGGAGGAGGCAAGAAACTTTAAACCAGCAGTTGTTTTCCCAGATACTGCTACCAATCGGATTGTGTGATTTTAATATTCGATTAATAAACTGTTGATATTTTAAAAGATGAAGGTTGTTATTATAAAATACAATGCTGGGAATATTCAGTCGGTCCTTTTTGCTTTGGAAAGAATAGGAGTGAAGGCCGTGGTTACCGACAATCACGAAGAAATACGAAATGCTGATCGGGTTATTTTTCCAGGAGTTGGTGAAGCATCTTCAGCAATGCGCTATTTGAAGGAGAATAAATTAGATCAATTAATTTGCTCATTGACTCAGCCTGTTTTGGGAATTTGTTTGGGGATGCAACTTATGTGTAGCCATTCAGAAGAAAACGACACTGACTGTCTGGGAATTTTCGATGAAAAAGTAAGAAAATTTCAGGAAACGACTGGATATAAAATTCCACAAATTGGCTGGAATAATATCAATGGTTTGAAAACTCCTTTATTCAGCGAAGTGGATGAAAATTCTTATATGTATTTTGTACATGGATACTTTGTTGAGAAATGTAAAGATGCAATTGCAACAACCGATTACATAACCGAATATAGTTCTGCTATTCAGAAAAACAATTTCTACGCCGTACAATTTCACCCGGAAAAATCAGGGGAAGCAGGACAAAAGATATTGGAAAATTTCATTCATTCCAATCTTGAATTGTAAATTTTCATTTTTCTTGATTTAATTTGAAAAACATAAAATGACTTTTGAAATACAAGCTAACGACAAAGCATCGAATGCAAGGGCTGGCAAAATTGTTACTGATCATGGCGTTATTGAAACGCCAATTTTTATGCCTGTCGGTACTGTTGCTTCGGTCAAGGCTGTTCACTTTCACGAATTAAAAGAGGATATTAAGGCCCAAATAATTCTGGGAAACACTTATCATTTATTTCTACGTCCTGGAATTGATACGCTCGAACGTGCTGGTGGCCTGCATAAATTTGAAGGTTGGGATAAACCAATTCTCACCGATAGCGGTGGTTTTCAGGTATTTTCACTTTCGGAACAGCGTAAAATAACTGAAGAAGGTGCTGTTTTTCGGTCGCATATCGATGGTAGTAAGCATTTATTCACTGCCGAGCGAGCAGTGGATATACAGCGAAGTATTGGTGCTGATATTATTATGGCTTTCGATGAGTGTACGCCTGGAACTGCCGACTATAATTATGCTAAAAAATCGATGGAAATGACTCACCGTTGGTTGCAAAGAGGAATTACTCATTTCAATAATACAGAACCCAAATACGGTTATAATCAAACATACTTTCCCATTGTACAAGGTTGTGTTTACACCGATTTAAGAAAAATTTCGGCTGAGTTTATAGCTTCTCAAAATTGCGATGGCAATGCTATTGGGGGATTGGCAGTAGGCGAACCTACAGAAAAAATGTACGAAATGATTGAGGTGGTTAATGAAATTTTACCAAAAGACAAACCGAGATACTTGATGGGAGTTGGTACTCCACAGAATATTTTGGAAGGGATTGAGCGTGGCGTGGATATGTTTGACTGTGTAATGCCTACTCGCAATGGACGCAACGGAATGTTATTCACTTCACAAGGCATTATGAATATGAAAAACTTGAAGTGGAAAAATGACTTTTCTCCACTCGATGAATTTGGAACTTCTTATGTGGACAGTGCATACTCCAAAGCTTATTTAAGACATTTATTTATTAGCAAAGAATATTTGGCATTGCAAATTGCTTCAATACACAATCTTGCATTTTATTTATGGCTCGTAGGTGAAGCACGGAAACATATTTTCGCGGGAGATTTTTCTTCTTGGAAAAAAGGAATGCTGGAGCAAGTGGGAAGAAGGTTGT
>JBBSCW010000110.1:0-9718 GCA_038249855.1 Bacteroidales bacterium | reverse complement strand
TTTATTCTTATCGAACTTGATGGATTTGAAAGAAAAACATTTGACAATGAACTAGAACCCATTGGACATTTTAGAAACTGTTGGATTTCAGGTATGCACCAGAAACATTTAAATATTTCAGTACATAAAAATTCTGAAATG
Source organism: Bacteroidales bacterium (assembly GCA_038249855.1). GTDB lineage: Bacteria > Bacteroidota > Bacteroidia > Bacteroidales > Paludibacteraceae > Paludibacter. The sequence goes on along the minus strand of JBBSCW010000110.1, from coordinate 9,577 downwards.
CTAATTGTTCAATTTAAATCTTTGGGAGCATTTCCATTTTTAAAAAACCCAATTAACGAACTGAATAATAAAGTTGTTAAAGCCGAGAAATTTTTTGGAGAAAGTATTTTGAAACTTCGTGAAGCAATTATTTCAAAGCAAATCATTTCTGACAAATTCAAGATTGTTGAAGAATGGTTGTTAGAAATATTTGATGAAAAGAAAACACCGCCAAAAGAAATAATGGACTTTATGAAAACACTTCAAAGTCAACCTTTTTCCAAACACAATGAATTACTGAAAAACTATCCCAAGACGAGTAAAAACCTCATTGACCAGTTTAAAAAATATTGTGGTTTGACACCAAAAGTCTTTCATAGGATTTTTCGTTTCAACACTTTATTGGCAAACATTAACCAAAAAAAGGACATAGTTTGGACTGACATAGTCTATGAAACAGGATATTCAGACCAATCACATTTTATAAAGGAGTTTCAGGAGTTCAGTGGTATTAATCCTACTCAATTCATTAAAAACGGGTACAATGATTCCGTTCCGAATTTTTTACCCCTTGACAAGTAGGTTAATTTTCTACAATACATTGAGTAAATTATGGAGTAAATTTGTGCCAAATTTAAAACGATATTGATTATGGACATTTCAACACTTAATTGGTTTGCAGTTATTGTAGCTGCACTTTCAAATTTTTTAATTGGTGGACTTTGGTATTCACCGATACTATTTGGCAAGGTATGGATGAAAGAGAACAACTTCTCAGATAACGACCTAAAAAAAGGAAATATGCCAAAGATTTTTGGGCTTACTTTTCTTTTTTCTATGGTAATGGCGTTTAACTTGGCAATGTACTTAAATGATACAAGTACAACTGCAAGTTGGGGTGCAATTGCAGGATTTTTAGCAGGATTTGGATGGGTAGCTATGTCTGTTTTTACAATCGGGCAGTTTGAACGGAAATCTGCAAAATATTTGCTTATTCACGGTGGATATGTTACCATCAGTTTTATTGTAATGGGCTTAATAATTGGACTTTGGAGATAAAATCATACTATGGATAAAGCAACACAAACAATGATAGACAACCTGCATAAAAACACAGGAAAGTCATTAGAACAATGGATTGAAATTGTGAAATCTCAAAACTTTGTGAAACACGGAGAAATGGTAAAATTTCTCAAAGAGCAACACGAGTTCACTCACGGATTTGCAAATCTTGTAGCACACAAAGCAAACGAATCGGATGCAGGTTCAGCAGATAACCAAAATGACTTAATAACAAAACAATATCAAGGTAAAGAACATTTTAAAGCCATTTACGACAAACTAATTTCTGAAATTCAGACTTTCGGGAACGACATTGAAATTGCACCAAAAAATTCTTACGTGAGTTTAAGACGAAAAAAACAGTTTGCGACTTTGAATCCTGCAACAAAGACACGTTTCGAGATTGGTATCAACTTAAAAGGACAAGAGCCAAAAGGGAAATTAGAACCCGAAAAACCAAACGCAATGTGTTCTCATAAAATAAATCTTACTGACTTAAAAGACATTGACAAGGAAGTAATTGAGTGGATTAGGACGGCTTATGACAATGCAGGATGAAAGAACCACTACCCATAACAAGCGGTATAAAACATTGGGGTTTAAGAGGTTACGCAATCAAACTGCCCCGCATCAAGTTCGGTGTAGCTCGACAGGAAAGTAGCCCGCAATCCCCAACGTTTCATACCGCCACCGTTAGCGGCAAGCGGCATTGACAATGTGGACATGATTAACAAAGAGAGAAAAAAACAACCCGGAGAAATTGAAATTCACATCGAGGACGTGGAGATTATAATGGGGGACGACTTTATACACCTCGACAGACTGCTTAATAGTGTTTACTGTTCTCATTGTAAAAATGGTTACAAGGGGACAATTGAGAATTACACGATTTATTTGAATAAACTTGACGACATGATTTTCGTGGGACAATGCACAAGATGCAAGAATCGAGTAGCACGATATATGGAGACTGGCGAGTCAATTTCAAAAGCAGAAATTGCAAGACATGTCAGGACAGTTAAAAAAGAATTTAAAACCGTTAAGACAAAAAAGTAATCGGACGACTGACTAACCGCCAGCCGCTAACAAAATGCATATTGCATGGCGGGGTGACGTGTTGTGTTGTCGTTTTAGTTTCTTAATTTCGTTTCGGCTGGTGGGACAATGAAATCTTTCAAAACCCGCCACGACAATATGCACAAACGTTGTGCACAATTTTAGATAGATTTGAAAAACTTAAAAACAATGATACATGAGAAGAATTTTGACATTCGTACTATTGACATCTTTGGCTTCATGTTACGAAGATAGGTTGGTTGATAATGATTCTATTTACAAGAGTGAAATTCTTGACTATACGAGCGAACTAAGAAAAGTAGTGGCAGAGGCTGACGTTAGTAAAATTGAGGAACTAGAGTCAGCAATAGATTTTAAAGCGGTAAACATTTATAAACTTCGGACAACAGAAAGTGCAATTATTGTACGTTTGAGCAGACTAACAGGGTTTGGGGACACAGATAATCTAAGAGCAGTTTTATTTGTAAACCAAGGGAAGATTATTAGGTCAAATATTGTAAGTTTCAAAAATAGAGCTGCCAATAATGACTATGATCAAATCATACTATCCATCCTTGATATGAAATCCCCCAAGCAGTCTTATTCTGGAAAAGTTTCTTTCTTTGGCCCGCTAGGGAATCTATTGATTTTTAATGAGTTTGAAAATGGAAACCTTTCAGTCAATGGCATAGCGAAGCCTAAATCAAAAGTAAAAAAAGGAGGAAGGACAAATGGTTGCACGGCTTGGTATTTGATCACTACCTACTATCAGGGTGGTGTAGTAACAGGCACATCAGAAGTTTATTTATTTACCACTTGCGATTGCGGGGAAGAAGCAACCCGGGCTGGCGGGACAAATTGCGCAGGGCAAGGAGGCGGTGGAGGCGGCTCTCTTGGGTCACCCAATGGCCCAACTCTCCCAGCAAATCCCCAGAACAACCAAACCTATGAATACACTGACTCAACAGGTAAATACGTTAAATATCAATATGACTCACAAAAGAGCATTTGGGTTATCATTGATGTTATACTGCCGCCTGCAACAATAATTTCTGAGCCAGAGAATTATCCATTTTTGGTAGATATAGTTCAACCTCTTGATAAGCAGGTAGTATTCGGGGACGATAACCTTCTTTACAAATATGACGCAGCCTCGGGGAGTTGGGTAGGTGTATTAAATAGTATTGACATCTGGGAAGATCAAATTAATGACAAAAGTTTAAAACCTTGTATGCAAACCATAGTCAACGACTTGAAAAATCTTACTCTAGGTTCAGTGGGACAAATCATTCAAAAATTCTCGGGGACAGTACCAGGGTATAATTGGGAGATGAAGGATGGTAGTTTAGTTGGTGGACAAAATGCTTTTACAAATCAGGCATATAATAAAACAACGGGGACTGTAACTACAACTTTTGACGGAAGTAAATTTACGAATTCAACGGAATTATCTATTGCAAGGACTATTCTTCATGAATCTGTTCACGCTTATTTGGTTACGTATTTCATGACAGACCCTTTAGCTGCCAGCAAATCATATCCACAATTATTACAAGACTATTTCCAACTTCAAGATGCTAATGCTGCACACCATATTGAAATTACACGAAGTTTTGTAAATGATATTGCAATTGCATTGCAGGAATTTGGAATTAGTAAGGGATACAATTTAAATTTTCAATTTTACCAGGATATGGCATGGGCAGGCTTATCAGCTACTCCTGCATTTCAAGCATTGTCACAATCGGATCAGAATAGAATAAATGACACAATCCAAATTGAACTCTTCGGCAAAGATTCTCAAGGTAATACACAATTTCAAAAAGGAAAAAGTGCAGGTTGCTAAAATAGAAATGCTATGAAAATTATAACTTGTACTATTCTTATTTTTATTTGTTTTATTATTTCCTGTAAAACAAATTTAAAGCCCACAAATAATAATGGGGGGTATACAATTTCTGTTCTAAAGAATAATTCACTTCACAATAATGATAGCATTGTAATATATGGTTACATAAAAGAAATTGATCAAAATGAACCTCTCAAGGGTGCGATTATTAAGGCGGGTTGCTATTCAGTTAATGTAGACAACGATGGGTTCTATAAAATAAGGGAAAGAACAGAAGTAAGGATGTATATAACAGGCATGTGGATAGGATACAAGTCTGTTGAGTCGGAATTTTTTAAATCTCAAAGAGGCGATTCAATAAAAATTGATTTCTTCTTAACGCCTGATGATAGACCTCTGATTAATTGTGAAGGCGTTAAGAAGTAGGTAAAAACTATGCAAAACAAAGTGTTTATGCCCGCTGTGGGTGAACAGTTAAAATGAAGTTAGTTTTTAATTTGGTTTCATCCACGTGGACAAAGAACAAAGGCACGCTTCGTATAAAAAATATAGTGTTTCTTAGTATTGTACTATTTGCAGTAATCTCATGTAGGAATCAGCCTTTAAGCGCAATTAAGCCAACATATAATAAGGGCGGCTATACGATATCAATTACGAGTAATAAAAAGAAGGCTGAGAATAGTATCGTTATTTCTGGACAGTTTCGAGACATAGAAACTGACAAACCGATTGCATCTGGATGGATTACATCTGGCTGTCAAAAAATCTTGATTGATAGTTTGGGTTTCTATTACGCGAAAGAAAATGCTTATGATAAAGTATTCTTGATTAGTACTGCTATCGGATACAGGGAAATTGAAACGGAGCATTTTAAAGCTGAAAAAGGAGATTCGGTTAGAATTAATTTTTTTCTAGTTCAAGACGACAGGCCATTAATAAACTGCGAAGGAAAGTTGAGGTAAAAAACTGCGCACAACAATGTGCATATTTCATTTGGCTGGTTCGGTGTAGTTATACGTTTCATATTCTTTATTACATTTGGTCACGGGGGACAAATTGGGCTTCGTTAGCAGTCAAACGCAATATGCACTCACGTTGTGTGGCAATGTGGACTGGGACAATGACGGCTTCGAACAACTGTGGACTCGGACAATGAGCGTAACACTTGAACAATTGTGTTCACTATTATTAAGCCTATAGTTCAGTTATGAACAATTCAATTCGACATAACTACTTATAACTACTTAAATCAGGATTAAATGTAGAATCAGCGTCTTGGCATGGGCGTTGCTGAGAAAGCATTACCCAAAAAAAACTATGACAATAAAGTTGATTACTTTTTATTTATCACTAATTACTATTAGTAGCTTGGCACTGCTGAACAACTCTCATGTTATTAATAAATAATTTTATAATAACCTTAATAAATTCTTGACAATGAAAACAAAAATCTTTTGTGCTTTATTCTTTACTTTCTTATTCCACATTGTCAATGCACAATTAACTGACTCTTTGTCGAAAAAAGCAGATTCTATTTTTGCTGACTACAATAAGACAAATTCACCAGGATGTGCTTTGGCAATATTAAAAGACGGAAAAATTATTTACGAAAAAGGGTATGGCATATCCAATTTGGAATATAATATTGCAATCAGTCCATCTTCTATTTTTCATGTGGCTTCAGTTTCCAAACAGTTTACAGCCGCAGCTATCATTGTGCTTTCTTTGGAAGGAAAATTGTCGCTTAACGATGATGTAAGAAAATACTTGTCAGAAGTTCCTGATTTCGGACATACCATCACTTTCAACCATCTTTTGCATCATACTAGTGGACTGAGAGACCAATGGGAACTACAAGGCTTTGCGGGTTGGCGGGACGGTGATTTGATAACGAAAAAAGATATACTGGAAATGCTTGCCCGTCAGAAATCATTAAATTTTTTACCAGGAGATGAAGAAGCTTATTGCAACACAGGTTATACTTTACTGGGTATTGCTGTTAAACGGATTAGCGGTGTATCATTAAGGGAATATGCAGATTCAGTATTCTTTAAACCACTTGGTATGACTAGTACACATTTTCATAGCAATCATGCCGAAATAACTCCAAATCGAACTTCAGCATATCAGAAAGATGAAAATGGGAAATGGGAAATAAGCATCCCTGTATTTGACACCTATGGAGCTACCAGTCTCTTTACTACTGTGGAAGACTTAGCTAAATGGGATGAAAACTTTTATACTAAAAAAGTTGGTGGCAATAATTTTATTAATGCCATGCTGGTAACTGGCGTATTAAATAACAATACTCCGCAGACTTATGCTTCGGGTTTATATACAGAAACACATAAGGGTTACAAGACCGTACTGCACAGTGGATCAGACGCAGGATATCGTAGCATTTTTATCAGATTTCCTGATGAGCATTTTTCTGTAATACTGCTTGCTAATCTTGCAAATATTAGAGTAAAAACATTAGCCTACAAAGTAGCTGATGTCTTTTTGATAGATAAGAGTTTAAAAGATATAGCAATAGCTTTCAAGACAGACAGCACTATCGTAAAAAGATGGGCTGGGGAGTATATCGATATGACCTCGAAATCAACTTTAAAACTTAACTATCAAAATGAAAATTTACAGATAGGCAATACAGTTCTTAAGCCATCAAGCAATTTTATTTTTTCAGATTTCAATAGTAAAACTACCTGTTCTTTTAGCGGAGATTCAAAAAATGTAAAATGTTTACTATCCACAGAAGGTGACATAAATAGAACATTCGAAAAAGTGTATAGAATCAAATTAACTCCAGAACAATTGAAGGAATATAAAGGAGAATTTTACAGCCCTGAATTAGATACGAAATATAGAATAACGGCAAATGATGCGGAGTTATTCGTAAAAATACCAAGAAATGAGGAAATGAAGTTTTCCCCGTTTATAAGGGATATGTTTTATGGCGATTTTAATATTTTATTCTCACGGGATAAAAAAAATAAGGTTAACGGTTTTTTTCTAACAACAGGTAGTGTACGAAACCTGTATTTTAAAAAACAAATGGCAAAATAAAAGGTATTACATCAGCATTATTACCTGCAGACATGACAAATACTTATTGTAATTAGAGGGCGACAGGAATGCAGGCTACGAATGAAGTGAGGAGAAGGCCACACTGCCACCAACAAAAGCTAAATGCAATTGCGGGGCTCGGTGGTTGCAAACAAGTTTTTAATACCTAATTTTAGTTCTGCAACGTGGACAGTGAAGCAGTTTCTAAACCCGCAACTGCATTTAGCTAAACGTTAGCGGCTATTTTTTTCCGACAGTTGGACAGAGAAATATGGAATGAATCCTAAGAAGAAAAATCAACATTTTGTTCCGAAATTTTACTTGCGGAATTTCTCCTATTTGAATAATGAAAAACAAATAGGATTATACAATACCAAAAATCACCTCTATTTCAAGAATGCACCCCTTAAATCGCAAGCATCAAAGGACTTCTTTTATGGGACAGATGGAATCATAGAAGACAGCTTATCAGAAATTGAGGGACATTTAGCAATTGTTATAAAAAAAATCATAGACTATGATTCGCCTGAATTAAGTCAAGACGACTTATATTCCCTTCTACTATTCATCGTATTGACAGATTTTAGGAATCCAAATCACATTCACGGGATTTCTGAAATGATGATAAAAATGAGACAAAGACTTTTTGAAGAAGTACCTGACACAGATAACATGGACGAACTTTTGCCAATTCCATCTCACGAGGAATGTGTGCGGTTAGCACTTAACAATTGTTTGGAAATAGTAAAGGGGATACAAGATTTGAAATATAAAATCCTGGTCAATCTAACAGACATCCCCTTTGTAACTTCAGATTGTCCAGTGGTAAAATATAATCAATATCTTGAGTGGAAAAGGTGGAAGCCTCCAAAAACAGGATATGGCTCAATTGGACTTCAAATCTTTCTTCCATTAAGTCATAATAAAGTGATACTTCTTTATGACCTAAATTCTTATGAAGTAGGAAACCCTAACTATATAACGCATAGACTTAAGAAAACAGAAGACATTGATGAATTAAACCTGTTGCAATTAATTAATTGTATAGAGACAATTTATTTTGATGAAAAAGTCAGTGAACAATATATTAAGGAAATGCACGAGTGGGCAAAAGAATTTAACAAAGCAAATATTCCGTATTCTAACTTGGGATATCTAGTTGACAACGAATCAGACTTTGATAAAAAGCCAGAACGCAAAAATCTTCTAATTAATGGAACTACAGACTGTGAAACGAACCTAAAAATTAGTGGACTCAGACTTACACCTGCTATAAAATACCGCAAACTGAACGATTCGGCTGCTCAGCCTAGACCAGGTTCATTAATTTATAAATCAATAAAAAACAGCCGCTAACAAAATGTTTCTGCAATGGTGCGGTGAGGTGTAAGCTATAAGTTTTTATCTTCGTTCCACGTTTGGTTTCGTGGGTAAGGACGCAGCTTCGGAAGCGCACCAATTCAGAAACACCAACGTTGGCGGCAAGGCAAAAACGACTGACGAGTACCCAAATGACGCGACTGACGATTATATTTTTAGTATTAGGAACTCAACTGTTCGGGCAGACGACAACAGATTTAAATGAAAAAATACTGGTCCGACAAATAATAAATGTCGACAGCGCTTTCTTTCACGCCTTGAATAGCTGTGACCTAAAAACGTACGAGTCATTTCTTACTGGCGATTTTGAATTTTACCATGACCGGGGCGGACTGACAAAATCGAGAGACGCAGAAATGAAATCAATGACTTCGTTTTGTGGCGAACAACGACAACAACAAAAATTAAGACGAGAACTTATTCGAGGAAGTGTCGAGGTCAGCCCAATTAAAGACTTTGGAGCTGTTGAGACAGGTCGACACCGTTTTTTCTTAGTAATTGACGCCAAGACAGAAAAGTTAATTGAAGAAGCTAAGTTTACAAACATCTGGCAAACTGTACCGGCTGGTTGGAAGTTAAGCCGTGCAATTAGTTACGACCATCGACCCATAAGCAATGTTCAGCTAACCGACAATGTCTTAGATCGTTACTCTGGGAAATATCAAATGGCTCAGGACAGAATAATCGTAATAACCAGGAATCAAAAGCTACTGAGAGTAAAGGACGGGGACTGGAGTGCCGACCTGCATTCAGAATCAAATTCAAAATTTTATCTTGACCACGGGAATGTGCAGTTTGAATTTGCTAACGGGCAAAAAGACGTAGTGGAGAAATTAGTAATATTTGAGAATGGGAATCTGATTGAATCAGGGACGAAAAAGGATTAATAATTGAGAGTGCCCCATGTGCCCAGCCGCCAACAACGGCTATAAAAACACATGCTGTATTGTAGGTTCCTAAAGTGTGTGCTATTAAATTTCGTTGGCAACGTGGGACAAAGATGTAGGTATTTAAACGCATGCGTTTTATAGCCAAACGTTGTGCGTCATTCCCCCTATTTCCGAGACGAAAATCAATTTCGAAAGCTAACGGGTGCTTTGTACCTTCACTGTGCTCTACGCAAGGCCGTTAGCCCATTGGTGTGTAATAACCCGAGCGTCATTCTGGTTGAAATGTAAAAGCCCT
>JBBSCW010000109.1:0-9732 GCA_038249855.1 Bacteroidales bacterium | reverse complement strand
GGGCTTAAGAGTGAAATTAGGAGTCGATTTACGCAATTCAGATTTACACAAACTGTGTCTTAAAGCCCATCTTCCTCCCTCTCTATTTTTGGAGAGGGCTGGGGTGAGGACTGGGGGTTTGGGGGTCGAAATTTTAAATTGGTAAAGTAGAACTAAACATAAAATCAACCTAATTCAACTTAAAACAATGAAAACAAAAGTTGTAAAGAAAAATGGAAGTTTTTTTGAAAGATTTTCACAAGTGGTAACCAAAGCAACAGGAAGTACTTATGCTTTCATAACTGCTTTCTCTCTTGTAATACTTTGGGCAATAACAGGTCCATCATTCGATTTTTCTGAAACTTGGCAATTGGTAATCAACACTAGCACTACGATTATTACTTTCCTTATGGTTTTCTTAATACAAAAATCTCAAAATAAGGATTCACTCTCCATTCAATTAAAATTAGATGAATTGGTAGCTGCACATGACCAAGCAAGTAACCGTTTGGTGGATGTTGAAAATATGACAGAGGATGAATTGAAAGTAATCCAAAAATACTATAGCAGACTAAGTGATTTGACTAAAAAAGATCATAACCTACAGCAGTCACATTCGATAGATGAGGCCAATGAGAAGAGCCAACAAAAAAACAAGAGACAAATAAAGCAGGAAAAGCTAGAAGATAAAGAACAAGAAAATCAATTAAAAGAGAAACCAAAAGTAATATCAAAAGTGAAAAGCCAAGTAAACACTACTCCGCAAACAAAAAAAAAATTGATTCTCAAAACCAACAAGGAAAAGAGTGAATAAAATATAAATTAAATTTTCAATGTATATAAGTTTGCTTCTAACTCTAAATTAAATCTCCAATATTAATTCAAATGACTCTAACTGCTGAAGCAATAAAAATAAATAAAAACACCATTCGAGCTTCGTTGTACGATATGGTGAAAAGTGCAAAAGCAGTAGACCTGGTATATGTATCTGACAATGAATCAGGCATAGTAAGAAAGCGCAGAGGAAAAAACTTTTATTATTTAGAGGGAGAAAGTAGGATTAAAGACAAAATTGAATTGCAACGCATAAAAAAATTAGGAATTCCTCCCGCATGGGAAAATGTCTGGATATGCAAACAAGAGAATGGTCACTTGCAGGCTACTGGATACGATGTATTAAAACGCAAACAATACCGATATCATTCCTCTTGGAATATTATAAGAAAAAAAACAAAATATTATAGGCTGCACGAATTCGGAAAACAAATACCTAAAATCCGTACCACCATTGAACAACATTTATCTTTACGAGGCTATCCAAGAGAGAAAATACTAGCTGCTGTAATTAGTTTATTAGAGCAAACAAGCATACGGGTTGGTAATTCATTTTACGAAAAACTATACGGTTCGTTTGGACTAACTACCCTTAAAAACAGACACATAACAGTTACAGGTTCGGAATTGCTTTTCAAATTCAAAGGAAAGAAAAGTATAAAACATAACATAAGCCTGAAAAGCAGAAAACTTGCTCGCATTATTCAAGGATGTAAGGAAATTCCAGGGAAAGAACTTTTTGAATTTTATGATAGCGATGGAAGCATTCATAGTATCAATTTGGGTATGGTAAACAATTACATACGCGAAATAACAGGCGGAGATTTTACAGCGAAAGATTTTAGAACATGGTCGGGTACGTTGACAGCTCTTAAAACTTTTATTGAAATAGGTGGATTTGAAACAACCGCCGAAATGAATCAGAAAATAGGTGCTACCTACGATATTGTGGCTAAACAACTTGGAAACACGCGTACAGTATGCAAAAATTATTATGTTCATCCTTTGATTGTAGATCTTTACAAAGACAATAAAATTGATAAATATTTAAGTTTATTGGAAACTATAGAGTTAAATGAAGAACACAAAGCGCTAATGCCAGAAGAAAAACTCTTGTTGAAAATACTTGAAAAAAATTAAAACATTATGAAAGCAATATGGAAAGGAGCTATCAGCTTCGGTTTAGTAAATATTCCTGTAAAACTGTATAGCGCCACACAGCAAAGCAACTTAGATTTAGATATGGTAGATAGCCGCGATATGGCTAGAATTCATTATAAGAAAGTAAATGAAAACACAGGCAAAGAAGTGAATTTTGAAAATATAGGCAAAGCATATATGATGAACGAAAATTATATACTGCTTGACGATGAAGATTTTGAAGCAGCATCACCTGAGAAAAGCAAAATCATTGAAGTGAATCATTTTATTGATGAAAAAGAAATAGATACTATCTATTTTGAAAATTCATATTATGTTGAACCCGAAAAATCAGGCGAAAAGGCTTATGCACTTTTGCGTGAAGCACTCATAAAATCAAAGAAAGTAGGTGTTGCGCAATTTGTACTCAAGACTGCTGAAGCATTGACGGTAATTAAACCCATGGGCAATATTTTAGTGTTGAGTAAAATTCGTTTCGCACAAGAAATACGAAGCATTGAAGATTTTAAACTTCCCGCAAAATCAATGGTAAAAGCAACTGAATTGAAAATGGCTTTATCGCTCATCGACCAATACACGCAGCCTTTTAATATAGAGAAATTCAAAGACGAATATGCCAGCGCTTTGCTCAAAGTAATCAAAGCAAAAGCCTCAGGCAAAAAAGCGAAAGTACACAAACTTAAGATAGTAAATAATAATACGGACGACTTGATGCAGCAACTAAAAGCAAGTCTATCGAAAACAAAAGCATCTTAAAATCATGAATCTAGACCATTACAAAGAAAAAAGAGATTTTGAAAACACCCCGGAGCCAAGTGCTGTGATGGGTGCGAAGAACTCAAAATTATCCTTTGTGGTTCAACGGCACGATGCTTCCCATTTGCACTACGATTTCAGATTAGAATTAGAGGGAGTCCTTAAAAGTTGGGCTATTCCAAAAGGTCCATCTATGAATCCGGGTGACAAACGATTAGCCGTTATGGTGGAAGATCATCCGTTTGAATATGGTAAGTTTTATGGCGAAATCCCAAAAGGAAATTACGGTGCAGGATCTGTGGAAATATGGGATAAAGGTTATTATAAACCCTTGATAGTAAGTGATGATGCTGAACAATCCTTATTGGCACAATTAAAGAAAGGTGATTTAAAATTCATCCTCAAGGGTACACATCTCAACGGTGCATTTGCTTTGGTGCGAATAAATGATGGCAAAGATAAGAATTGGCTTCTCATTAAAAAGAAAGATGATTATGCGTTGGATAGTTATAATATTGAAACAATATCTTCCCTAAAAAAAAAAGATAATAAAGCAATAAACACCAAAACCAAATCACCTTCTTTAAATAAAACCTCATTCCCAGCTGAAACGCCCAAGCCAATGCTGGCATCGCTAAGTAAGCAAATGATAGATTATCCCGACTGGCTGTATGAAATGAAGTATGATGGTTACAGGGTGATTGCTAAAATTAAGAGTGGCAAAGTAGAATTATTTTCGCGCAATGCGAATAGTTTTACAAAAGCTTTTCAAAGCATAACTGATGAACTCCAATCGATCAATGAAGAAGTGATTTTAGATGGGGAAGTTGTAATAGAAAACGAGAAGGGCATTAGCGATTTTCAATTGTTACAAAATTATCAGACTACCCAGCAAGGCATCTTAAAATACTATGTCTTCGATATGCTCTTTTTAAATGGGTTTTCCATTACTCGCCTTCCATTAATCAAACGCAAAGAATTGCTCGAATCATTTTTTAAAAATTACAAATTCAAACACATACTTAAAACGGAATTTCAAATAGGTGGAGGCAAAAAGCTATTTGAAAAACTTTCGTCAAAAGGCTATGAAGGAGTTATTGCCAAAGAACCTGAAAGTACTTATTTAGAAGGAAAACGGGCAGACACCTGGTTGAAAATGAAAACAACTATGATGCAAGAAGCCATCATTTGCGCCTATACTGAACCACAAAATAGTCGACAATATTTTGGAGCAATTCTACTAGGATTGTACAGTGGAAACACATTGAAATATATCGGAAAATGCGGAACAGGATTTTCTGAAGAATCCCTGAAAGAACTTCACACTGACTTTGAAAAATTAAAAACTTCCACCTGTCCTTTCCCAACAATTCCAAAAATCAATGCTGCAAAAGCTAAAGTGTATTGGATAAAACCTGAATTGGTTTGCAATATAAAATTTTTAGAATGGACTCAGGATGAACACATGCGCAACCCTGTGTTTATGGGTTTGCGAACGGATAAAGCAACAGATGAAGTAATCAATGAAAGTGCTGATGGTATTACAAACACACAAAAAGCTGCCAATCCCAAGACTGAAAAAGAAAAGCTAATTACCCTATCTGGCAAGAAAGTACTGTGTACCAACTTGAATAAAATTTATTTTCCGGAAACAGGTTATACCAAAGGTGATTTGATTAACTATTATCAAAGTATCAGTAAATATATTTTACCTTATTTGAAAAACAGACCACAATCTTTGAATCGGCATCCGAATGGAATTACGGGACAAAGTTTTTATCAAAAAGATATGGAGGTCAAACAAATTCCGACTTGGCTAAAAACAGTAGAATTATTTTCTTCTTCGAATAATACAAATATAGATTATCTAATTTGCAATGATACAGCCACTTTACTCTATATGGCTAACTTAGGCTGTATTGAAATTAATCCTTGGCACAGCACTTACCTACATCCCGATGAACCAACGTACATGATGCTCGATTTAGATCCGGGGGAAATATCATTTAATGATGTAGTGGATACTGCTTTGGTGATAAAAGAGCTTTGTGATGAAATAAATATTCCTTGTTACTGCAAAACGAGCGGAGCCACAGGTTTGCATATATACATTCCTTTAGGAGCCAAATACACTTACGATGATGTGAAGATTTTTGCTGAAATTATGGCTAAAATTGTACATAGCAGGTTGCCTGACACTACGAGTATTGAACGAAGCATTGCGAAAAGAAAAGATAAAATCTACATTGATTTTCTACAAAACCGCAAAGGTCAAACCATTGCAGCAGCATATAGCGTACGTCCTCGCCCTCACGCTACTGTCTCAACTCCCTTGATGTGGAAAGACGTAAATCACCAGCTCACCCCGGAAATGTTCACTATAAAAAACATGCTAGAACGACTTTCCAAAACAGGCGATCTCTGGAAACCTGTTTTACAAAAGGGGATTGATCTTGCAAAAGTGTTGAAACTGATTGAGAAATTATAAAGAGATGAATTATGCCCGAAGGTCCATCCATAATAATATTAAAGGAAGCTGCTCAAATATTTGCAGGTAAAACAATTATTGAAGTCAGTGGAAATAGTAAGATAGACCAGACTCGAACTAAAAGCAGCAATGCAGTATTTCGTTCAGGCATTTGGTTGCCAATAACCTTATACAGCAGATTTAAAAACTTAACTTTTAAAAAATATGACACTGATACAAATTATTGGTTTTTCAGCATCTCTATTATCTATATTAAACCAATTTCCGCAAGCCATTAAGGTGTTCAAAACAAAGGATACTATAAGCATATCACTTCTTATGTATTGTTTATTGCTAATTTGTATCAGTCTGTGGTTGATCTATGGAATCATACTTAATATTGCCCCAATTATTCTTGCAAACTCACTTTCTTTAATCCCAGTTATTTATATTTTTATTATCAAATTGAAAAATACAATAACTAAAATAGATAAGAAATTAAATTAAATTATAATGACCTAATTAAAAAGTAAAAATAAATGATATGTGTTTTACAGTAGCAATAGTTAGAGAAGGGGTATTATTGACAGCAGAACAATGCTACAAAAGCCTCCCTGCTAAAATCAGAAATAAAAAGAAGAATCCAATTGAGCCTGAGATTCCAAATCTATATATGACAAGTGGCTTTTCGCACCCGAAGCTAGCTGTGATCACTAATACTGATTTTGTATTAAAAGAATGGGGACTGATACCCGATTGGACTACGTCGACCGAACAAGCAGGAGAATTACAAAATATGACGTTAAATGCTGTCGGAGCAACTGTTTTTGAGAAACCTTCTTTTCGTAAAAATATACTTTCGAATCGTTGTCTTTTGCCTGTTAGCGGTTTTTTTGAGTGGCGTGATTTCAATAACAATAAATATCCATACTACATACAACCTTCTGATGCACCAGGTTTTTTATTAGCGTGTGTTTACGACCAATGGATAGATAAAAAAACAGGAGAAATACGCGATACTTTCAGTATTCTTACAACACCGGCCAATTCATTGATGGAAATGATTCACAATGTCAAAAAGCGGATGCCACTCATTTTGGACTTTGCATCTGCCGACAATTGGCTCAAACCTTCTGCAACTATTGAGGAAATACAATCTATTATAAAACCTTACGATGCTACTAAAATGAAAGCAAATACAATCA
This sequence comes from Bacteroidales bacterium, assembly GCA_038249855.1. GTDB lineage: Bacteria > Bacteroidota > Bacteroidia > Bacteroidales > Paludibacteraceae > Paludibacter. The sequence goes on along the minus strand of JBBSCW010000109.1, from coordinate 3,330 downwards.
GTAAGATTGCAAGTAACAACAGAATCAATCGAAATTATCCTGAAATACTTGAAGCAGTAGCTTATCCCGAACTTGATCAGCAATCGCTCTTTTAGACATAATTTATTCAATTTATTTATAGACAGAAAAAATCAAGAGGCAAGAGGCAAGAGGCAAGAATCAAGAGTCAAGTATCAAGATTCAAGACACACAAATGCATATTATCAATATTGAATAAGTAGACTTTTAAAAAATAACGAACATAATTTAAAACTTTTAAAACAATTAGAAAATGGAAAATACAGCCAATGAAAACAGAAAAAATCTTGTAGCTCAAGAAGCAATAGATAAACTTAAAGAATTAATCAGCAATGAATCGATTTGCTTTTTTTGTACGCAACTTACCCACCTGCCAATAACTACACGTCCGATGAGTACTCAACAAGTAGATAATCAGGGGAATATATGGTTTCTCAGTTCCATTGTGAGTGATAAGAATTCAGAAATTGAACAAAACAATGAAGTACAATTATTTTATGCCAATCCCTCCAATTACGAATTCGTTAGTATATTTGGTACAGCAACAATAGTTACCGACAGAGAAAAGATTAACGAAATGTGGACGCCCATTTCCAAAGCATGGTTTAAAGATGGGAAGGACGATCCTGATATTTCTTTGATAAAAGTGTCACCCCAAACTGCCTATTATTGGGATACTAAAAACAATAAAATGATTTCTATGCTACAAATGCTTGCATCCATAGTTACAGACAATGCGCCTGATGCAGGAGTAGAAGGAACTACTGAAGTATAATATATAGACCGCAAGAATCAAGAATAAAGACATGAAATACAGATTATCAATTATGTAACAAATCAATATTTCATATTCACAAACTCGTTGTATATAAGTTAATTATCAAAGTTATGCAAAAAAGCAATCCTAAAAAAAAGATTTTTAAAAAGCAATCACAAGATCACCCAGGTATGGAATACGAAATGAATCCATTGCCAATATTTGATGATGGATCTGCGGGTAGTGATAAATTACTGAACAAAAAATGTATAATCACGGGAGGAGACAGTGGAATAGGTAGAGCGGTGGCAATAGCCTTTGCAAAACAAGGAGCTGATGTAGCTATTATATATCTGAAAAGCGAACAGAGAGACGCAGAAATTACAGCTGAATACATTTTGCAAAAATTTGAAAAAGTCTGTCTAACTATTCCCGCTGATGTCTCCAAAGAGAAGAATTGTGAAACTGCAATTGAAAAAATTATTGAAAAATTCAAACATATAGATGTTTTAGTAAATAATACTGCTGTTCACTATCCCGTTGATGATATTTTGAAAATTACTACTGAGCAACTTATCGAAACTTTTTCAGTAAATGTTTTCTCGATGTTCTGGATTACGAAATTAGTTTTACCATTGATGAAAAAAGGAAGTAGCATTATAAATACTTCTTCGGTAACTGCTTATCGTGGAAGTGCAGGACTTGTAGATTATAGCGCAACGAAAGGTGCAATAGTTTCTTTCACTCGCAGTCTATCTGCCCAACTTATCGAAAAAGGTATTCGGGTTAACGGAGTTGCGCCAGGACCGGTCTGGACTCCGTTGATACCAGCAAGTTTTACTCCATCAGAAGTAGAAGTATTTGGAACTGATTCTCCAATGAAGCGACCAGCACAACCCAGTGAAATTGCACCCGCCTATGTTTTTTTAGCAAGCGATGACGCAAGTTATATCTCGGGGCAGTTTATTCATGTAAACGGTGGTGAGGTTGTGAATGGATAACTATCTATATATGATGTAATAACAGCCTGAAAAGGATTCTCTATTTCACTATAAATCCTGTAATATTTTACCGAAATTATGTAATAAAGGTTTTTTCTACAATTGTAATTTTACTTTATAAATATCTCTCTAAATTTACATCTTAATTTAAAAATCAAAACAAAATGAAAAACGAAAAAGAAGACCCAAAGGACAAAAAAGCACCTGCAAGTCAAAAGCAAACTGCTGATAAAAAAAGCGACAAAAAAGCTTCATCTACAAAGGATGATAAAAAAAGTAGCAGTTCATCAAGTTCGAGCAAAGACTCAAGTTCAAGCAAAAAACACTAATTGCTAACCAACCCTTTAACATAGTCCCTTCTATCGTTGCCTCGAAAGTAAAAATAAATGGACTTATTTCAATCATTGTAGTGTTAATAGGTGGCGCATTATGGGGCGTTGCTGGCATGTTCTTATCCATCCCGCTTACGGCCATTGTAAAAGTATTTTTTGACCGCATAGAACCGCTGAAACCCTGGGGGATACTACTGGGTGACGATACAGAAGAAACCAGTAAAAGCTCAACTTCCAGCAAGAGAAAACGAGCTAAAAGCAGTTTACAGAAAATCAAAGAAAGCAAATGATACATCCAGACCTATCATGAATTTTCCTTTAAGTCGCAAATATATGACACAAATCATATTATCATCTTATTATCATCATGTAACATTTAATAAAATTAATGTAACTTGTTATTTTTGAACTAGAGTAATTTTGTTTCCTTACTAAATGAGATAAATTACTCCCTAAATTTCAACCAATCAAAATAGTATGAAAAACAACCACATTGAAAATGAATTAATCGCATTACAAACAAATATGCGAAATTTTGCGCTTTCACTTACGCTAAACCGTGACGATGCAGAAGACTTATTACAAGAAACGACATTAAAAGTGTTGAATAATCAGGAAAAGTTTGTAAACAATGTAAACTTTAAAGGTTGGGTACTTACCATTATGAGAAATATTCACATTAATAACTACCGAAGAATAGTAAGAAATCAAACCTTTGTAGCCAGTCCTGAAGAGATGTATAATTTGGATTTAACCCAAAATTCAGGTTTTGATAGCCCTGAAGGTTCTTATGCCATACATGAAATCAATAATACAATTACTTTATTCACTGATGAGTATCGTATCCCTTTTTCTATGCACTTACAAGGATTCAAATATGAAGAAATTGCTGAACAACACAATTTGCCTATTGGAACAGTAAAAAGCAGAATATTTTTGATTCGTAAAAAATTGAAAGAGCAATTGAAAGACTATCGAGATTAAGATAACTCTGTATCCAATTTGCAAATATTGAATTCTTTACATTTAATTTTAAATAATTCTACTTTACTAAAATAAAAGAAACAAATTCTATATTGACCCCCCAAACCCCCAAATGGGGGCTTAAGAGTGAAATTAGGAGTCGATTTACGCAATTCAGATTTACACAAACTGCGTCTTAAAGCCCATCTTCCTCCCTCTCTATTTTTGGAGAGGGCTGGGGTGAGGACTGGGGGTTTGG
>JBBSCW010000108.1:0-9792 GCA_038249855.1 Bacteroidales bacterium | reverse complement strand
AATTATGATGAGTTCAAAGGTTTGTGTTCTGTTTTGAGGGATTCCATTGTACAAATAAATTTAGCGGTCAGCTCGCAGGAAAACAAAGGAGATAAAATGCACATGTTGTATGATTATCTCACGGGTAATACTTTTCGCTTGCAGGTAGAAGCTATTGTAGAAGGTTTTACACAAATGAGAGCGGACTTAGACAGCGAAAAAAGAGCCATGCAAAGTATTTGGAAGAAACGTGAAAAACAAATCGAGAAAGTCACGGTTAATACAATTGATATGCACGCTTCGATAAAAGGTATTGCGGGTAATGCCATTCAATCAGTTACTTTACTAGAATTAGCAGAAGCGGAAATTATTCAGGAGGAAATAGAGTAGATTGATAACTTTCTTTATGGCGTATAAATCACCCCAAGTTGATGAAGTTCAGCTTGGGGTGATTTGTTTGAAGAAAAACAATCATCTAGTCCAAACGAAACTTAGATTATCCATTTTTACCATTTCCCATATACTTTATATTTCAATTTCGCAGTCTATAATAGACATTATATAAGTTGGGATATTTAATACTATTGCTTAGTTTTATTGATTTTGCTTTTGACCCCCAAACCCCCAAATGGGGGTTTAAGACCAAATTTTTATTTTTAGAATATGCAAATATCACTCTTTCTCCCCCATTTGGAGGTTGGGGGTCGATAAAATTTCAACTTATATAAACTCTAATACCTTTGAGTTAGATTAAGCCTTATTGAATTTGTCTTTTCTAAATTCACCAGGTGTTTTTCCAGTGATTTTTTTGAATATCCGTGAAAAATAGGCAGAATCGCTGTAACCAACCTTATAGGAAATTTCAGAAAAAGTTATATCACTTGTATTCATCATTTCCTTTGCTTTATTAATTCTTACTGTATTGATAAATTCCGTAGTGCTCATTTTCATTACAGACTTTATTTTGTTGTGCAGACCAGTACGACTAATACTAAGTTTGTCGGCCAGAAGTTGTACATCCAGATTACTTTCTTCGAGATTATCATGGATAAGAGCTAACACTTTTTCCACAAATGCCTGATCCTGATTTGAAGAAGGAATTTCGAAGCCTTCAATTTTAGCTAATTCCAACAATTTGGCTTTCAAAACTACTCGTGTTTTGAGAATATTATTCAATATTAAATCCAACTCTTCAAAGGAGAATGGCTTAGAAATATACATGTCGGCACCCGCATGTAGTCCTTCCATTTTAGCTTCATTTGTCGTTCTGGCTGTCAGCACAACCACTGGTATATGACACAAATTGATATTAGTCTTTATTTTCTCACAGAGCTCTATTCCTCCCATGACTGGCATCATTAGATCCGTAATGACTATATCCGGAGTCTTTTCCCTGATATAGTCCCACGCAATCAGTCCATTCTCAAAACATTTTACCGTGTATTTTTCCTTGAGTTTTTTGCTTAATAATTTTAATAAATCTTTATTATCTTCAGCAATAACAATTGAAAAATCTTTTTCAAGCCCTTTTACTTCGGAATCATTATCAGAATTATCTACGTTAATGACTTGAAGCAGATCCGAGGTGGAAACCTTACGTTCGTAAGTTAATGCTCCTTCCACGTCTTTCATCATGGGCAATGAAACATTAAATTTACTGCCTTTCCCTGGCTCGCTTTCAACTGAAACTTCTCCTTTCAATAACTTGACCAAACTGGCCGTGAGTGCAAGTCCAATGCCACTGCTTTCGACTAACTCTTTCGATTCTTCTTCACTATAAAATACTTCAAAAATTCGTTCAATTTGAAAATTATTTAGCCCTTTTCCACTGTCTTCCACCGAAAATACGATTGCACTTGATTGCACATCTAACTCAAGAGTAATTACACCGTGTTGAGGTGTAAACTTCACCGCATTAGTTAATAAATTTGTAAATACTTTTTCCAGTTTATCAAAATCAAAGTAAATCTCTGTAGCCACATACTTTACTTTAATTTTCAATTCAATTTCTTTTTTATCTAAAAGTGGTCTGTAGATAGTAACTATTTGATTGAAAAAATCAACAATATCACTTTTATAGGTTTGAATTACAGCATGATCAGTTTCAATTTTTCGAAACTCCATCAATTGGTTTATGAGGTTTAAAAGACGCATGGCACTGCGTTTGATGGTGTGATGAATTTCTTCACTTTCTTCGGAAGGAGTCGATTTTTTTTGAAACAATAACTCCACCGAAGCGATAATAATACTTAGTGGTGTTTTGAATTCGTGGGATATATAAGTAAAAAAATTCATTTTGTGCTGATGCAATAAGCGAAGATTTTCCTTTTCAATTTTTTCAATGGTAAGTGCCACTTTCTCTTTCTGACGAATTGTATAACTTCGATATACTGCCGATAGAATAAACAACATGAAAATTGAATAAATTAAATAAGCTATCCATGTAGCCCAAAATGGTGGAGTAAGATTGATTAATATACTTCGTACAGGTCCAGTTTGATTGCTTATTTTGTTAATTGCCCTGATATGGAAAGTGTATTTCCCTGGCGATAAATTAGTATAATTTGCCTGCATTCGCTCTGTCATTGGAGACCAATTATTCTCCAAACCTTCTAAATAGTATTGATAAGACACATCCCCATCCAAATAATTAACACTTGTAAACTCAAATGTAAAAGAGTTTTGGTTATATTTCAAAAGAATTTTATCTGTAAAATCAATATTGTTTTTCAACACTTGCCTATATTCAGGCAAAACAGATTCGTTAAAAATTTTAAAGTTAGTCAAATGCACGTTTGGCAACATCTTGGGTGTTTTTATTAAATCGGGATGAAACCAAGTTAATCCGGTAACACTTCCAAAAAACATGAAACCAGCATGGTTTTTAAAATACGACTTATAATTGTATTGGTTGCCCGCAATACCCTGCTGATGATTGAAATGAATTGAAGTATTCGTATTGAAATTGATACGGCTGATTCCTTTGTTTGAACTTATCCATAAATTCTCATTCGAATCTTCGAGAATGCCGTATACAACATTATTAATAAGTAAAGTTTTATCGTTATATGTTGTGAAATTTTGTTGGGCAGGATTAAATAAACAAAGACCACCGCCTCGTGTGCCGATCCAAATCCGGTTACGACTATCGATGCAATAACTGATAATAGAATTACTGGGAATATTGGAAGCATCACCAACTTGATAATGCTGCATCAATCCACGTTTTAATTTATCAAAAACAAAAATCCCATTATTATAAGTACAAATCCAGACTTTTCCATCAGGCGCATTAAATATTTCATATACAAAGCAATCGTTCAATTCATCTGGTCTAAATCGACTGAATTTCTCCGTTTTTTTATTGAAAATATCTATGCCAGATATGGTTCCTACAAGCAATGAATCTTTTGATAAATGCTGGAGGGCAAAAACAAAATTATTTGACAATGAGTTTAGATTTTCTACACTTAAAAACCGTTTGGTCTCGCCAGTTAATATATTTATCCTTGACAATCCTTTCATAAAATGGCCTGCCCAGCAAATATTATGGTCGTCCATTAACAGTGCATGAACATTATTAGTTGATATTGTTAAATCATTCTTTTCGTTGGATAAAACATGATGGAAAAAATTATTCTCTAGATTAAAAATTGCAATTCCCGCATCTTCGGTGGCTATCCAAAGCTCTCCTGTGGGTGACTGAACGATACTACTTAATGCTTTCCCATGTAACGAGCCGGGATTGTCGTTCGGTAAAATAACATTGAAACCAATACGTTGTGTTTTCGAGATATTAACACCACCAAAATAAGTGCCAACAAAAAACACATTCTGTCTATTGCGGAATATTTTATATACAGCATTATCGTTGATAGAATGTTGAGACAAGTCAAAGGATTGCGTATAATGCTGAATATGGCCATTTTGTGTATTCAGAATATATAATCCTTTCTCGGTTCCGATCCAGTATTCATTTGCAGTTTCGCCCTCTTCGATGGATCGGATAAAATACATTTTCACTTTATTTGTTGATTCAAAAGCTGAAAATTTCTTAGTTGCGTAATTAAAAGTAAATAATCCTTTTTCAAATGTGCCAATCCATAAAACTCCCTTTCGGTCACATTTAATATACGAAATGGCAGAATTAAATAATTCCGGTCCTACATGATAGGTAGCAATGACTTTTAATTGGCGATTGAATCTTATTAATGTAAATCTTGAGAATGCCCAAAAGAAACCTTCTTTGTCTTTAGTCATGCCAAAAATTCGCTCTTTCAAAAAATCTAAATGCTTGATATTTTGTATTCTTGATTGATATAAAAATGCACCCTGATTATCGGTTGAGATTAAAAGCTCGCCAGTATTAGCTTCATGTAAACCAATGATTTCGCCTAATGATGAGTTTTCAAAGAGAATTTGGGAAAAATTATCCTTCTCGGGATGATATAGTGATAGTCCATTTGAAGTACCAATATATAACTGCTGATCAGAAGTATTAATCAAACTTCTGATTGAGTTTGAAGGGATTGAATTTGTGTTCTTTGACGAAAAATACTGTTTTATATTCTTACCATCATATCGGTTCAACCCTTCGTCAGTAGCAAACCACATATAGCCCTGCACATCCTGACAAATATCATAGACCGTATTGTGAGATAGACCTTTATCATTTGTAATAGATTCGAAAAAACGTTCTTGTTGTTGGCTTTTTACAGAAAATGAGTTACAAAAAAACAGGTACAGAATAAAAAAAACTACTCTATTTGTAAAAACACCTGAATTGAACATAGTATTAATATATTGATTTAGAACTATTTTCGTTCTTTGATTAGCTTTCATTTCACAAAAATAATGTTTTAAATTAGAAATGTATTGATTAAAGTTGAGAATAATATTTTTTGGAATTATGTTTTCATTTTTGGTCTTATGTTCATTTAGTGTTTTCACAGCCCGAAAATACGGTCAGTTTAAACAATAATCCATAAAATTACACATTTATTGCTAATCAAAATAATAACTTGATCCATATCTTTGACACGAAATAATCGACGATTTTGCTTTATTTCAAAAATCTTAAATCAAATTTTTAAACCAAAATAATGCTATGTGTAAAAACATCAAATTATCATTGAAACGCTTTATGACGATTAATCGGTTGTCATTCGGCATGTTTTTATTCTTTCTATTACAGTACAGTGTAATTAATGCGCAAATAAATTCGGCAACTCGCCTAAGTGGTGTGGTTGTAAGCGAAACAGGCGAGACCTTAATAGGTGTAAATGTATTAGTTGAAGGAACAAATGTAGGCACGATAACAGATATGGATGGCAAATTTAGTATAGATGCTGGTAAATCCAGTGCTAGACTTACAATTACTTACATCGGTTATGTCAGCCAGTCTATTGCTGCATCTACTAATGTTTCATTGAAAGTCATACTGAAAGAATCAGCCAAACAGCTTGATGAAGTGGTGGTTGTAGCTTATGGAACTCAACGAAAAAAAGACCTTACAGGCGCCATTTCGGCAGTAGATGTAAAGGAAATGAAAAAGATACAGTCGCCGAATATTGGACAAGCATTGCAAGGACAAGTACCTGGCGTATCAGTTTCAACTTCGGGTGCACCAGGATCAAGTGCCGATATCCGAATTCGTGGGGTGGGAAGTTTTTCTAATGTAGGACCTTTATATGTAGTTGATGGTTTGATTTTAGATGGGCCGCAACGAGAATTTAATGTAAACGATATTGAGTCAATGCAAGTATTGAAAGATGCTTCTGCTACTTCATTGTATGGTGCACGTGGTGCCAATGGAGTCATTCTTATTACTACTAAGAAAGGGAAAGACGGACCGACACGTATAGATGTTTCGGCAAATTTCGGTGTGCAAGAAATTGCGAATCGTATTGAAATGATGAATAGTATAGAATTCTTGAGGTTAAACCGTTTGGCATATCAGAATGCTAATATGGAATGGCCAGGTGAACCCGCACAAGGACAAGAATTGGTGAATACCGATTGGCAGAATGAGTTTTTCAAACAAGGAAAAACGCAGGATTATAACGTGACACTTTCGGGCGGTAATGCGAATGGAAATTATTTGGTTTCTGGCAATATGTTTCGGCAAGATGGTGTGGTAAATGGACCGTGGCACAACAGATACGCTTTACGTGTGAATACCAATATGAAGAAAGGAATTATCAGCTTTGGCGAAAACTTCCTATTTTCCCGTACCGAAACGAAACCGATGATAGGCGTTCCTTTTATCGATTTATGCCGCATGGCTCCAGTTATTCCTGTTCGATACGAGAATGGAAAATATGGTGTGGGAAGTTCAATGTATCAGACTTATGGAACCAATCCCATTGGTTTACAAGAAACCAGAGATACCCGACAAAATTCAAACCGCCTGTTAGGAAACGCATTTGTAGAAATTGAATTTCTCAAGGATTTGAAATTCAAGTCAAATCTTGGTATAGAATATCATGCCTGGAATGACAGAGAAAAGACCACTTTTGACCAAATCCGTTATCTGGAAGTGTCTAACTATTCAAACCAACTTACCGAAAGAAGAGGGGATTTAACTCATTTAATGTTGGAAAATACCCTTTCTTATACTAAAAAAATTAATAAACATAATCTTGATGCTTTAGTTGGTTATACAGCCGAAAGCACTCAATGGAAACAGATGGAATCTACGGTTCATAACTTAGTTCCAGGCTTCTGGGTATTAAATGCTGGAAAAAAAGACATTGGCATTGGTGGTGCTGATGATGAAAGGTCAATGACTTCCATATTGGGACGCGTAAACTATTCTTACGACGATAAATATCTTATACAAGCCAATATAAGACGAGATGGTTCTTCAAAATTTGGTGCGAATTATCGCTATGGAAATTTCCCCTCAGCATCCATTGGCTGGCGTATCAGTCAGGAAAAATTTATGAAAAAAACACGTAGCTGGTTAGACGATTTGAAGTTTAGAGTTAGTTATGGTGTTCTTGGTGACCAACAAGCCCTTGGTTCTTATGATTATGCCACTTATATAAATGTTAGCGAAGGTGGTATTTTTGGTCCTGATCAGGTACTCAATGTTGGTTCCATTCAAAAAGGAAGAGCTAATCCGAATCTGCGTTGGGAGTCCAAAACAACAACAAATATTGGTCTAGACTTTACCTTATTAGGAAGTAGAGTTTATGGTTCTGCTGAATATTTTAGTGCTGATTCGAAAGATCTTTTGGTACAACTACCAATTTCATGGACAGAGGGAGCAGATATTACACCTTGGACTAATTACGGAAAAGTGAATAACACTGGTCTTGAACTCACCCTAGGTTATCGCGAACAAAAAACAGCTTTCAAATACAATGTAGCTATGAATCTGACTACGCTCAAGAATAATGTGGTTAGTTTAGGTCAAAATTATCGTGAAGGTGGTATTAATGGCGTTAACCGCTCGGAAGAAGGTCGTTCCGTTGGAGATTTCTATTTAGTACGAACGGATGGTATTTTTCAAAATTGGGACGAGATATATGCTGATACAAAAACCAGTATTGACCCTATTAGTGGCTTAGAAACAACCAAAATGATACAGCCGAAATCTCACCCAGGCGATATAAGATATAAAGATGCCAATGGCGATGGTAAAATCGATAAAGATGATCGTGAATTTATAGGTTCCCCATTTCCGAATTTCGAATTAGGTTTTAATTTTTCATGCGAATATAAAAATTTCGATTTATCCTTATTTGTAACAGGAGTTTTTGGTAATATGATTTATAACAATACCAAATACTGGCTGGAACGCATGGACGAAACCTCGAATTATCCAAAGAGTTTGCATCCATGGACAGTTCAAAGCCCTTCCACCACAACTCCTCGTCCTGTTATCGGACCCAATGACAATACCTTGTCATATTCCGACAGGTGGATTGAAAAAGGAGATTATGTGAGGCTGAAAAATATACAAGTAGGTTATAATTTCCCTAAAAACATACTCAAAGCAACCAAATTCATAGAGAGTTGCCGCCTTTTTGCTGGTGCTCAGAATGTATTGACTCTTACTGGTTATTCTGGTTTCGACCCAGAAATCTCTGGTGGAAACATTTTCGGAAAGGGTAACGATGATGGTCACTTCCCACCAGTACGAAGTATGAATATTGGACTTCAAGTATCATTTTAAATATTATTTATATATCCGATAAAAAGAGATACAATATGAAAAACTTAAATATAATCGCACTTTTGTTCTTGATGTTCAGCATAGCTTCGTGTTCCGATGAATTTCTGAATACGCGCAATCCGAATGAAATGACAACCACCGATTTTTGGAAAACAGGCGATGACCTCCAAAAAGGTATTGACGCCGCCTATCGTCCTCTTCGATTCAATGGAGGTTATGCCCGTTGGCTGCATATTCTCTATGTTTCACGCTCAGACGAGGGCTACAGCACATCGCCGAATCCCTATTTTCAATCCTATTCTAATTTCTTAACAAAAAACTATAACGACGACTCAGCAGAAGCATTACTATATACTTGGCTCGATTTGTACAAAGGAATTTTTTGGGCTAATCAGGTAATTGACAATAGTACCACTATTACTATGGATGAAGCGTTGAAAAAACGAATCGTTGGTGAAGCTTATTTTCTGAGAGGATTACATTTCTTCAATCTGGCAGCTATTTATGGTCGTGGTCCATTAACACTTACAGCCTTTGCCGGTGCCAGTACTCCTGTCATAGCCGAACAAGATGGAATGTACCAACAAGCCAAATCAGACTTTACAGAAGCAGTTAAAGATTTGCCTGTAAATTATACAGAAAGCAAAAACATAGGAAGAGCCACGCAAGGTGCAGCCCGAGGAATGCTGATAAAAGTACTGATGCAACAAAAAAACTGGACTGATGCCGAAACCGAATGTCGGACTTTATTCGATATGAAAAATAGTGGCGGACAAACAATGTATAGCTTAGTTACGAATTATAAAGATAACTTCTCACAAGCGAACGAAAATAATTCTGAATCATTATTCGAAGTCCAATTTGCACCTGGTACGCAATCTGGAATTGAAGTTGGAAGCAGTCGTGCCAAATTTATGGGAATACCTGCCGATGGTCTTTCGTGGGCAGATGCTTTTCCACGCATGTCATTGTACAATGAGTTTTTATTAGAAAAAACTACTGCCAATCAACCCGATCCTCGTTTGAAATCGACGTTGGCATATTATGATGCTGCAAATCCAAATGAAGCTTTTTATAGTAAAACATGGGATGCTATGGCGTTAAGCCACTCCATGGTGTATTGGAAAAAATACAGCAATTACGAAACTGCTACCGTTGAAGATTATAATTCGGGAATCAACTTCCGTGTGGTTCGTTTGGCCGATATCTATTTGCTTTATGCAGAGGCTTTGAACGAATTAGGACGTACCTCAGAATCGTATGAATACATCAACAAAGTGCGTAGGCGTGTGAATATGCCCGAACTGCAAAACTCAACCGTATTTACTGGAATTGGAAATGATAAAGAGAAAATGCGCTTGCAAATTCGTCATGAAAGAAGTTGTGAATTGGGTGGCGAATCCACCAGATGGATTGATTTGGAACGTTGGGGAATGTTTGAAACTGCGGCTAATATCTCATGGCTGAAAAACCGTGATGAAGATTTCAATAATTTTGAAATTCGCGTAAATAACCGTTTCCCAATACCATACCGTGAAATATCTTTGGTGCCTATTCTTCAAAATCCAGGCTATTAAGTTCACGCAATATCTTATTGATAATCAGACAAACTATTGCTTATAATCAAGTTT
>JBBSCW010000107.1:0-9805 GCA_038249855.1 Bacteroidales bacterium | reverse complement strand
TATATTATAATAAGGATCTTCGTTTTCTTCATTTATTTTGGATGCTACTTGAAGATCAACAGCTTTATTATCTTCGTTTTCAAGAGCTGGTTCTACTTCAAAAGGAACATCATTCTCAAGTTCATCTACATTGAGTTCTGGCTGAATATACAATTCATCTTCCTTTGTATTAGCGTGTGTAACCCAATCTTCGGGAATTATTTCAGTTCCTACAGCTACACTTGGTTCAGAATCCAAATCATCCGTATCAAATACCTCTGTCTGTGGATCGACCTTTTGCTTTTTTGAAAATATCCTTTTAAAAAATGGAACTGTCGCTTTTGAGCTGATTATGGAGTAAACTAACAATGTACCAGTCAAAATCAATATCGTGCCGGGAATGCCGACATACGAACTCAACCATTGACTTACAAAACTTCCATGCTGGCCACCAGGAGCAAAAAACATGATTTTATCGACAAATGGATTCAAGGCAAAACCAAGCGTTATTGATAGCCAAAGTAACCAAAACGTAGTATGAAAGAAACATTTAATAAGTGAGGGCACTTTAACACCCAAAATTCTCAGACCGACAAAACTTCCAAAAAGTAAAATAAAGAATGCAGAGACACCAAAACCCCGATGTATCATTCTGTCAGCAATCATAGCACCTGCCACGGAGGTGAAATTCTGAATTTCATCGCGCTGAGCTCTCAGTTCCCAAAAAGGAATTTCCATTTTGCTTTGATCGGCTGCTCCTGTAAAAAAATAGGAGACAAATGCTAGAACAAGATATAATACGCTTAATAACACGATAGATCCAACTACAAATCGAGTTCGTTCATCGGTTAGGAAATGTTTAATCTGAGCCCAAATACTAATCTCATCCTGGGTTGATTTCGGCTTAGGCTTGGTATATCTTACTTCGTCGTACTTCGACGCGCTTGTAGAGTTTGGTTTTGTAGGTCTTTTGGGTGCCATTATATTATTTATAATATGTACTTCTTTAAAATTCAGTATTAGAATATCCGAATTATTCATATTTGATTCGGATTCAATTGCAAATCCTAACTTTTTTGTTTAATTTGCAAAAATAGCAAAAAAGAAGGCGGTAAAATTGTTTTTTCATATAAATTTGCAAAAACATTTTCAAAACACATTTAATTGGTTTAGCTAGCCGCTTATTGGATGAAATTTTTAATTCGTAACTTATTTAAATGAACGATTGAGCATTTGCGGTAATATTGATAGTATTATATATTATTTACTATCAAGACATTGCAAATAGTAATCGAGATATTAAATCAATTTCAAAATGAAAAACCCATGGAACAGGATAACTCATTACGCAAAGAAAGAATAACTAAAAAACAAAGATACCAAAATATTATTAAATGGTTTGAGGTAAACGTGCCTGTTGCAGAAACGGAATTAAAATACGGCGATCCTTTTGAACTTATAGTGGCAGTAATTCTTTCGGCTCAATGTACTGATAAACGTGTAAATATGGTTACTCCACGCTTACTTCAGGATTTTCCGACTCCCGAAGCTATGGCATATGCTACTCCTGAAGTTATTTTCGAATATATCCGTTCTATTTCATATCCTAATAATAAAGCCAAGCATTTGGTGGGTATGGCTCAGAAATTAGTTTCCGATTTCAATTCAATCATTCCCGATGACGTAAATTTGCTACAAACATTGCCCGGTGTAGGTCGAAAAACCGCTAACGTAATAGCATCAGTAGTTTACGATAAGCCAACGATGGCGGTCGACACCCATGTTTTTCGGATTTCGGAAAGAATCGGACTAACCACCAAATCAAAAAATCCCTTGCAAACTGAACTCGAATTGATAAAGTATATTCCAGAGAGTCTAATTCCGAAAGCACATCATTGGCTAATTCTTCACGGTCGTTATGTATGCGTAGCCCGAAAACCTAAATGTGAAATTTGTGGACTGACTGCATGGTGTAGATATTTTAATGATAAGAAGCTAAATGAATCTTGAAAACCTACAGCTTTTGTTTTATTTTGGATAAACTTAGAACTATCTTCAAAAAAAACAATAAACTACTATTATTTATATCATTTTGGTATCACTATTATATTTATTATCTTTGCAACATTAAAATTCAGATTCATTACATAAACCTTTGTCAATATGTTGTTTAAAGAAGATATACCACTTAGCAAAGCTGAGGAACTTTTCGAGGATCCTGAGAAGGTGCTCAGGTTTGTAGCTGATATAAAATGGAAGGACGGATTTATATGCCGTAAATGTGGACATACTAATTTTTGCGAAGGAAAATCACCTAGTTCAAGACGATGTACTCGCTGTAAATCAGAAGAATCGGCAACAGCTCATACTTTGTTTCATAATGTCAAATTCCCCATTAATAAAGCATTTTTTATTGCCTATAATGTTTGTGTTTTGGGAAATGACTTTTCATCTTATAATTTTTCCGATCAATTGGAACTCAACCAAATGACTTGCTGGAAATTCAGGAAAAGGATTCATAATTGTATGATGACCATAAACAAGGATGATAAAATGATGATTCAGAATATATTATTGTCGTATGATAAAGTCAAATAAAGGCTGAGGATAGGGATAAGGATAAGGCTAAGGCTGAGGCTGAGGCAAAGAAAAGGAAGAGAATAAGGCAATAAGCTAATAATAAACAATTAAATTCAAATAAAGTAAACGAAATCCCGGAATTGTGAGACCTTTACAAACAATAAATAATACCTAACTTTCAAATTCTAAATCATGCAAAAAAGCATTATTAAACTCGTATTTATGGCTGCACTAATATTTAATTCAATATTTGCAAATGGACAGGATTGGGCCAACTTGAAACGTTATCAGGCTGAGAATGCCTCAATATCAGCACCAATAAAGGGTGAAAGTCGAGTTGTATTCATGGGAAATTCAATTACACAAGGTTGGAAGGATAAGAATCCTGAATTTTTCACTACAAATCCTTATATCTGTCGTGGCATAGGTGGGCAAACCACGCCTCAAATGCTGATTCGTTTTAAGCAAGACGTAGTGGCACTTCAACCTGCAGTAGTGGTTATTCTGGCTGGTACTAATGATATAGCTGGAAATACAGGACCATCAACTTTGGAAATGATAATGGACAACCTAAGTTCGATGGCTGAAATTGCAGTTGCTAACAAAATTAAAGTGGTTTTGTGTTCAGTATTACCAGCATACGATTATCCATGGAAAAAAGGAATGGGGCCTAATATCCTTATTCCGAAACTGAACGAAATGATAAAAAGCTATTCCGAAAAAAATAAAATGGTTTATTTAGATTATTTTTCGGCTATGAATGATGGAAAAAACGGATTAAGACCTGAACTTACAAGTGATGGCGTGCATTGCAATCTCAAAGGCTACGAAATAATGGAATCTTTGGTAAAATCTGCAATAGAAAAAGCTTTGGAATTAGAAAATAGAAATGTAGAAAATTTATAAAAATATCATTTTATGGAACTATCTAAACCTAACAAAAAAGTAGCCCGTGAGATAATTGAAGTAGCACTCCAAAGAGATTTAGTAGAAGGTCTAAAAAAAACTGATGTACTCATTCAGGATTGGAAGGATGAAAAGATGAACAATAAAGAGGCGTATTATGCCTTATATGCTCATATTAAAGAGTTTGATAAATATATCGCAAGGCGTTATGATGATCAAAGAGGTTCTACCTATTTAACTATCATCATTGGGTTGGTCATGGACAAAGTAATTGATGAAAGTGACTTAGGCAATTTTTCAGTTGAAGTTCAAGAATATATTAAGAAGGTGGGTATAAATCTGCAATAATATTGATGAGATATGTAGGAGCATTCATTAACAAATTATTTAGGAATGAATCTCAAATGCAAAACATGTAAACTAAGAGTTCTATATTCCTAACTAACTATTTACCGTAGCCCGTTCAGCTCTGCTCAATCCAAAGCTAAGTGGAATTAGATTAGCTTCTTATAATATTTTGTGAGTTAAATTTTTCACTAAATATATACAAGATGTCTTTAAGTCCTCCTTCGGGGGATTCAGGGGGCTGCCTCTAAATTATCTTAATTATCCTCAACCGGAAAAACACCTCTCGTTTCCTTAAATAGGTATTTTGTCATTTGTTGATTCGATTCAAATCCGACAGCGTTTATAATCCGCTTGGTTTGGGTTATTTTTACTATTGTATCGGAATAAATACGCTCTTCTCTTTGATTCCAGAAAAGATGCTCAGTTTCAAATAACTCTCCACTAATATTGGTCATTCTTACATTTCCTCTCAATTCCCAAACTTGTTCATTTTCATTGAATCGGGCATATTTACTGTGGATATTAGCATCAATTTTAAGATTCTCGTCGAATCTTTCAAAATGTATTCCTACTGGAAATTCCCAATAGGGAGCGGATGCTCTATCGTAAACATCCCATTGTGGTGCTGAAATGCGGTAACGGGTAATGCCTGAATCGGAGATGACTGTTGTAATATCGAGTGCATGTAGGCGGGGCATCTTAGAACGATCAACAACCGCAGCAATTTTTTCGGATTTCTGCTTAGTACAAGCTAGTGTAAAAAACGACACAACAACCATCAGCACGATGGTTGTTATGTCAATTTTGAATATGAAACTCTTGTTTTTCAAAAAAATGAGTTTTTTCTTTTATGGTTTTTATCTACAAGTTGTGTTTTCGCCTATCCAGCCACCTACGAAGAATGATTTCCCTTCGCCTAATTCTGGTTTAAAGAACATATCATCTTTTGAAGGGAAATACACGCTGTAACGTCTGATTAAATCTCCAGCTTCATCGGCTACACTTGAATCAACCGAACGTGCTTTTTGGAATTTATCAACTGCTGCCCAGAACACTGTTTTTTTCAATACTGGATCATCAAATATATTGCTTGAACCAGCGTAAAGTTTACCAATCAAAATATATGGTTTTCCGTTGTTAGGATTGAATTCCACTGCATTGCGTGCTGCTTCTCTGGCTCTTGAATTATTATCCATGTTGCTATATAACTGAGCTATTTTATATTGGTATTCAGCTTTATCGCTTTTATTTTCTTCAAGTTTTGTAGCTTCTTCGTAAAAACTAATTGCTTTGCTTAAATCTTTTTTCTTGAAAGACATTTCGGCACAAGCATTGGCTGATTCAGCTGTAGGTTTGATTTTGTGAGCTGCTACTGCTGCTTTAAAATAAATTTCCGATTCAGTACAACTAACTCTTTTGTAGAAATTCACTACATTACTCAAATAATCATAATTAGTTAAGTTTTGTGTAATTTTAGCTGAGTAAAGTCCGTCCAAAGTATTACAATCAGCAGCTCCACTCTGAGCAAACAAGTATTCTAAACTCGGTTTTAATACGCCGGCAGCTTCAGAGCTTTTCAAATCTTTATTTGCAACAATTTCTTCCAATAAATTATTAATCTTCAAATAATCAGCAATATATTTTTCAGCATGTTGAGGATTCGCTTTGAACATACCATCAGAAAGAATCATAAAAATGCGAATTATTTCCATCTCGCTATTTTCTTTCATGCCATCAATTGATTTCTCTAACCAATTATAAGCAGGTTTTTTCAACTCGTCATTCTTAACAAAAGCCACATAATCTAAACCTTTCAATCCTAAAATCCATGCTGTTGGGTATTTATCATCATTTCCAAAAAACTTGATACGGTTATCATACATACCCATCAACTTCTCGAAAACTTTTTGATAAGATGGAGCATCTTTTGTTTGCTGAAGTTCCCACTGAACAATTTCACGACCGCGACTGTATATTGCTTTGTTGGCTCCAGGACATTGCTCGTAGGCAGCATTCCAAGGTTTTAGAGCATCAGCATATTGTTTGTTTTTAGCCGATTCGTTGAATAAACTTACATTAATCAAACATTCTTCGGTAATGATTGGAACTTCGTTACTTACTGTTGGAATGGCGTCGGCGGGGGCTACCACCTCAGTGTTTTCTCCAATTGTACTTTTTTTGTCTTTTTTATTATCCTTTTGAGCGTAGCAATTGCTGAACATTACCAGACTCAACACAAGAACAATCAGATTTCTCGTTTTCATATTACAATTTTTATTTATTTATTTATTATAGTTTACGTTTAAAAAACCAATTTTCATTGAAGGTAGCATTGAGTGTAAATTTAAAATAATCTTCTCTTAACAATCCTGATTTTCCAATTTTACCATACTCAACTGTTGTGTTTAATACAGTTGCACTATTCTTCAATGGAAGTCCTATACCAAAAGTTATACCAAAATTTTTCGGTTGAGTTTGTCCAGCTATCTTATAATAGGGGTCGCTCATATTAATACCTGCTCTGTATCGCACTTGATCAAAGTATTTTCTCGATTTTGGATTGGGCAGATATTCAGCACCTATAACAAATTTGGAGCGATTGCTAAGTGTATCGGTAACTCCAAGATATTTAGCATCTGCCCACTTTTGTAACGTGTAGTCGAAACCCAAAGTCAACTGATTATTGTATGTGTATTGAATACCAGCACCAAACATTTCGGGCATTTCAAACTCTTTATTAACAGACTGAAATGAAGTACGTTCTTGATCTACACTTCCGGTCATTTCAGAAAATTCAGCATTAAATTTCATCTTCATTTCGTAAATTGCTCCCAACGAGATAAAGTGTTTCTTATCGAATGTATTGAAATACTGTAACCCATATCTAAATCTAAAACTGCTTACTGTAATCGAATCAATCTGGTATGCGGTATATAATTTAGGACTACTGAATCGTGACTCTCTAGAATTTATTGAACTACCGAACATATAATAAGCATTCAAACCTAATGACAAATGGTCAAATAAATTAATGGACAATCCGCTGTAAACCTGATTAACTCCTCCATTACCAAAAAAACTCTTCGTAATTTTAACAGTATCGGGATAAGCATCAAGTGGCAAATTTGATACTGTGCTAAAATTGTAGCCCGAAAAAGAGTAAGGTAAAAGACCAGCACTAAAACCAACCTTTTTCCACAATGGAAACTGCATGGTAATATACTCTAAGTTCGCATTCATTTTATTGGTAGTAACTTTGCTGTCCGAAAATCGCGAAACAATTGCTGAAACACCTACATCGAACATAAAGGTCATACTATCAACCACACTGTACGAAGCTGGATTGATAGTATTAATGCCATACTTTGAACGTGCACCAATGGATAAACCTCCCATGGCTCGCTGCTCTCCTGAGTTTGAATCGGTGATATCACCATATCCAAAACGGGTATAAGGCGAATTTGTATTGTTTTGACTATATGACAATTGAGCGATTATCAATAACACGAAAACGAGAATGAAAGTTTTATTTTTGAACATTGAAGTTAAGTATACGGTTTAGCCCGATGAGTACCAAATTTTTTTCTGCAAAGATGAGGTTTTTTAGCTTTGTATCAAAGTAAAAAGTGCTACCTCCTGTTAAAAATATTGAAAGTTCAGGATATTTAATTATTAATGTATTTATATAGCCAATAATCTCAAACTGTATGCCTTGAAGTACACCAGCAAGAATAGCTGTTTTTGTGTCATTGCCCAATAATTCATCATAAGGTTCGGCTTGTATCAAAGGCAACTTATGTGTGTAGTCGTGCAGAGATTTTAACCTCATTTCTAATCCTGGAGCAATATTGCCGCCCCAATACACCCTATTACTATCTAAAAAATCGTAAGTAATAGCTGTTCCTGCATCTATAACTAACAAATCTTTATTGGGCTGCAAAAATTGAGCTCCAACCATACCCGCCAATCTATCCAGCCCCAAAGTTTGTGGAGTCAAATATCTGTTTTCGATTGGAACAGAAGTGTGATGATTAAAATTTACAAATTCTTCAAAATGAACTTGTAAGAGGCGAAGCAAAACTTCATTATTACTAATAACTGACGAAATTATAGCGGATTGTATCTTAAAATCATTCTCAATATCAACTATTTCTTTCTTGCCAAATTGCTTATATTCAGCTTGATGAATTAATGTATTTAGATCAAAAACACCAATTTTTGTACTCGAATTTCCTTGATCGATACAAAGTTGAAACATTTTATTACTTTTTAAAATCAAGAATACTACTATAAAATCATTTTTTCGATAGGAATTACTAAAATACCCTCAGCACCAAGTGCTTTGAGCTTCCCGATAATATCCCAAAACCTTTTTTCTTCGATTACCACATGTAATGAATTCCAACCTTCTTTGGCCAATGGCATGATAGTAGGACTTTTCATGCCGGGTAAAACTTCGATTATTTTGTCCATATTCTCGGTTGGGACATTCATCAGCACATATTTCTTGTCTTCTGCCATCTGAACTGCTTCAATACGAAACAACAATTCATCTAAGATTTGTTTTTTTTCAGGAGTTAAATTAGGATTCTGAATTAAGATAGCTTCGGATTTCATCAACACCTCTACCTCTTTCAAGTGATTGGTCACCAAAGTGCCACCAGAACTTACTATATCGAAAATAGCATCGGACAAGCCAATCCCGGGAGCCACTTCAACCGAACCTGTAATAATATGCACATCTACCGAAATATTGTTTTTGGTCATAAAATCGTTTAGAATTCCAGGATAGGAAGTTGCAATAACTTTTCCTTGAAACCAACTGATACCAGGATATTCAATTTCCTTGGGGATTGCCAAAGAAAGTCGGCATTTACTAAAACCAAGTCTTTTGGTAATTTCTACATTTTTCCGCTTCTCTGCATATTCGTTTTCGCCCACCACGCCAACATCAGCAACTCCATCGGCTACCGATTGTGGAATATCATCATCGCGTAAAAACAGTACTTCAATTGGAAAGTTCTTTGCTGGCAACAGTAATAATCTTTTTCCCGATTCTAATTTTATTCCTGACTCGGTAAGTAGCAACATTGTTTCGTCGTATAATCGACCCTTTGCTTGCACTGCAATTCTTAGCATATCATTTTTATTTTTCGTTTTGATTCAAGATTTTCAAGAGCCATGAAGTCAAATAATATTAAAATTTTATTTCAAGCTTAATTTCAACCTAAATTGTAATTTTAAATCTTCCAACTGCCCCTCTCCCACTCCATTTTTAATCAAGTTTGCAAAAGTACAAAAAATCCGTTGATTGTCATAGTAGTAAAATAAAAAAGTCCGTTAAAATATTAACGGACTCTCAATGCTTTCTTAAGCATTTTTTGCGATAGCCTGAATTATTGAGCTACTACTGTATCAACAGCAACAGTGTCAAGAACAGCAACAGTGTCTACAACAACAACTGAATCTTCCATTGGTGTAGTTTCTTCAGTAGCTTTTGGAGCACAAGCAGCAAAGATAGCAGCTACAGCAAAAAATAAAAATACTTTTTTCATTTTCTTTAATCTTTAAAAATTTAACATGTTTCTTTTTGCAATTCAAAATCGATACAAAATTACAACTTTTTTTGGGAATACATTAATAATTATCGTTTTTTTTTAATTTATTTTTGCGTTAGCTCATATTCTTAATTAAAAATAAATAATTTTATCATGTAATCAGCTCAATATCTTACTGTTATTTAGATAGTAGACAAAAAAAATGCCGAAAAGAAAATATATTCTTTTCGACAAAATTTCTTACTTTTTATCTGTTTTCAGAATTATTGAGCAACAACTGTATCAACAGCAGCAGTATCAACTACAGCAACAGTGTCAACTTGTTCGATAATTACTGAATCTTCAACTGGAGTTGTTTCTTCAGTTGCTTTAGGTGCACATGATGCAAAAATAGCAGCAACAGCTAAGAATAAAAATACTTTTTTCATTTTTTT
>JBBSCW010000106.1:0-9828 GCA_038249855.1 Bacteroidales bacterium | reverse complement strand
GCAATTGCTTCACCCAGCGATGAAATATGTAATTTTTCGTAAATGCGTTTGGCGTGTGTGTTCACAGTAGAATAACCCATTCCTAATTTATCAGCTACCATTTTGTACGAAAGTCCTTCTGCGAGCAATGCTAAGACCTCTGTTTCTTTGGGCGATAAAGGGTTAATTATTTCTTTCGGTTTGAAATAGTCTAATACTTTTTGAGCAATGCCAGGATTCATGACTGCACCACCTTGATAGACCTCTTCAATGGCTTGAAGAATAAGCTGTGGCTTGTCTTTTTTTAGAATATAACCACTGGCACCATTTTTCAGGCTGGTGAAAATTTTCTCAGAATCATCAAATGCAGTTTGTATCAGCACTTTTATTTCAGGATAATGAGTTTTTATTTCTAATAATCCTTTTATACCATCTACTTCTGGCATATTTATATCCATGAGTACCACATCTGGATGAAATTTTTCCATATCAGACAAAACGCTTATACAGTTCTCCTTTTCACCCACAAACAGAAATTGATCATTGAGTGAAAGGAGTGCTTTTAAACTGTCTCTACGTTCGTCATTGTCGTCGTATATAAATATGCGGATGTTCATTGTTCAAAGTTAGTTTATTTTTGTTGCAAGGTTTGTACCTTAATCAAGGTACAAGCGGAATGTTTGCTTTTATCGATGTGCCATTTTTTTCATCGGATTGAATGTCAAGTTCTCCATCTAATTCTCGTATTCTTTTCTTCATATTTCCCAATCCATTTCCATTTATTACAGAAGTATCAAACCCAACTCCATTATCGGAAATTAAAATTATAATCTTATTGTTTACTATGTCTATTTTTATTTCAAATAGTGAAGCTTTACTGTATTTAGCCACATTATTAGTAGCTTCTTTGACAAAAAACACGATGTTTCGACGGGTAGATATATCCTTAATTTCTTTATTGGCTCTGGCATCTATTCTGATTTTATAGTCAATATTTGACGAACCTAAAATGTCGCTTGTAAAATTTTTAATCCTTGAGGATAAAGATAGAAACTCATCTTTTCCGGGTTTCATACTCCATATTATGTCACCAATCTTGTCTGATAATTGTTCGGTTTGAAGTTCAATTTTTTCCAATAGCTTTTTAGCTTCTGTGGGGTTTTTCTCCATCAATGTGTTGGCTACAGCACTATTTATTTGCAAACTACTTAATGATGAGCCAATTTCGTCGTGCAAATCGGCAGTGATTTTACATCGCTGATCCTCCAACGCTACTTGTTCGCTTATTAAGTATTTTCTTCTGTTGTTCTTTAAATTAAGTATAAACAAGAGGAACGGTAAAAAAATCAGAATACTTAAAAATGGATAAAACCAAGCACGTTTGGTAATTTGAATGCGTGAATAAGTGCTGATTCTTGTATATTTAGTTACTGTCTTATTTTTTAAATCAATGGCCCTTATGTATAAGTTAAATTTGCCATTGGGGAGATGAATATTCAAAGTGTTTAGATTACAAAAATCCTCGTAATTGCCAAATTCACTCCAAGCAAATTGATAATATAATTTATTTCCATCAGTATTTAACTCTTTGAATTTTAACGCAATAAGACCTGCTCCTTTGGGCATTTCATAATGGTTTGCCAGCGACACTTTTACTCTATTAATTCTTACTTCCACCAATGTGGGTCGTATGTTTAGCTCTTGCAGTTTCAGTGTATATGTCCTCGGTATCTGATTTTTGTCAGGATTAAATGTCTGATTAACTGTATAAATTGGACTGTATTTTATTTCAACCGCATTTGTTGGATTGGTTTCATTGAATTGATATTGATTAATTTCAGAATTATTCAACATCAATAAACTGTCTTTTTCAGGAATTTCTTGGTAGGAGGGTGTAACATATTCTTTTTCGTCGAGCGATACGAAATAGTACAACAGTACAAAAAATAACACATACAATACTAAGTATAAAACATTAATATCTATCCATTTGTATATTTTTAAATGCTTGTAATCCATTGTAAATAGGTGTAAAATTTAATTCACAGATTATTCTCTTTGTTTTTGTGTTAACTCACTCTGATTTTTTTATTTTACAACAATTTTTAAAGCCGTTAATCACTAATTTTAAAAACTATTAATGATTATTTCAATTGTTACATTTATATTGTGTTAATTGTCTGTTGATTGTAGTTGGAGAGGCAAGCTCCACTGCGCTATGGATAGCAAAGCGTTTAAAATTACAATAGTTTTTTTTGCTATTTTTAATTTCCTAATCACAGGATGCAATTGTATGGTAGTTTGGTGATATGTTAAATTTCATTACAAACATATAATAATGATGCAACGAATAGAACTTGTTTTACATCTATTAAAGTAATTGTTTTATCCACCGCTGTCGGACGATTTCATCGTGTGGTAAGTTATGTGGATTTTTATATCTTTGCAATTAATATAACTATAATAATATCTACTTAATTTGAAAACCAATGAAAAAATTATTTTTATTACTCGTAACTCTTTTGTCGGCAGTGAGCATGTATGCACAAGACATAATCTTTAAGAAAAACAAGGACATAGTAAATTGTAAGATTATTGAAATAGGACTGGTTGAAGTAAAGTATTTAATACCAGAGAAATACAAAGATGTAGTAATGGTTATTGCAAAAGACGATATTTTAAAAATCAAATACCAAAATGGGGAAGAACAAGTATTTCTCAATGAAATGTACGATAAGAATTCCTATGCAGACAATAGAATAAATGCAATAAAAATTCATCCTTTTTCGCCACTTTATACCAGTTTGACGGTAAGTTATGAGCGAAGTGTGAAGGCCGGTCAAAGCTATGAAGGGACTTTAGGTTTTATCGGGCTTGGATTTGATATGTTGAATATTGATCCAGTAGGTGTTTATGCAAAATTTGGATATAAATTTATCAAAAATCCTGACTTTTATCTGAGAGGAATGAGATACGCACATTTATTAAAGGGTACATACTTCAAACCGGAAGTTGCATTATCTGTGTGTTCGTATAATAAAATACAATATGATTATACTTCTACATCTACTACTGTAAGACAAAGTGCAATGTCAAGTGCATTATTATTAAACTTCGGCAAGCAATGGGTTTTCGACAATAGATTTGCCGTCGATTTTAGTTTTGGTATTGGTTATGGACTTACTAACATTGACAAAAATGATTTTTCTGGTATGGTAAGCCAATATGGTTTTTCCGTAGAACCTAACAGCGGATTCGCTTACACAAGTAATTTTAAAGTCGCTTATCTTTTTTAAAGGGTAATTATAAAAATCTGTGTTCCATATATAGGGATAGAATGACATTGACAAAAGAAATATGGAGAAAAAGATGGCTTGATTCAATTAATGAATTGACTTCTTTTGAAGTACAAACGAAATCATGGCAAGATATAGAAAACAGAAATCCTCATTGGTCTTTCGTGGAATTTATGTGTTGCTACTTTGATGATTTACTTTGCTATAACTATACTTTTTACATTGAGAATAACTGGATATCAAAGCAAGAATATATAATCATTAAGGATTGGCACAAATCGTTGGATAATTACAAATCGCCTAATGGTGATTACTAACGAATCAATTTTGAATGATACGGATTGGCAAGTGATAATCCAAAAAGGTTTAAAGGCAAAAAATGAATTATTAAACAAATTATTAACAACCAATTTGACCTCTTGAGCATAACTACTCAATTTTAACAACCAATTTGACCTATACGCCAACATATTAGACAATTTTGAAAGTCAATGTCTAAGAGAAAAAATTAATTACTCTGTTCTTTGTAGCGTATAGGCTCTATTATAATGTCCGACATAACGAGTGTTTCGGCTTTACTCATCAACCCGACCTTATTCCAAATAGTGAGTTAAAAATCATACAGATTCTGTTTCTATCGTATGTTTATAAACAGTTTTTATGAATTATCCTCTCATTGTAAGAACTGTATTTAAAAATGTTATTATCTTTGGGCATGTTTCACTAAATACAATTAGACATTTAGAAATTCAGATTTCCACTGGTTTTTAAAGATCATAATGAAAAATTTTAAAGATGAAAAAACAAATCTTTCTTTTGGGCTTATTTCTCGCATTGTACCATGTTTTATTGGCCGATATTTCTCCCACCAAGCATATCATTTCATTGACACAATCTTATGTTGATGGCAGCAAAATGAATATCCAACCTGGAGATAGTATTTGCATAGAAGCTGGTGAACGTAAGAGCTTAAAATTTTTCAATTTTAATGGTTCGGCCAGTAATTATATAGTATTTAAAAACAGTGGCGGTGAAGTTATTGTGAAGAATGATAATATGCCTTATGGAATTTCCATTGAAAATTCGAGCTATTTTAGATTTACAGGTACAGGTAGTAGCGACATAAAATACGGCATAAGGATATTGGGAACAAAATCGGGTGCAAGTGGACTTGGAGTGGGTAATTTAAGTACTAATTTTGAAATTGACCATCTCGAAATTGCTAATACAGGTTTTGCTGGCATATTCTCCAAAACAGATCCTGTCTGCGATTTGTCGAAAAACCGTGGAAATTTCACCCAATATCAATCTATTTATCACGACAATTATATTCACAATACAGGCGGTGAGGGAATGTATATAGGATATTCGTTTTATTCAGGAAAATCCATTACTTGCGATGGCGTACCTACAATGTTGTATCCCTGCGATTTAAAAGGCGTTCGTATTTATAACAATGTAATTGACAGTGCAGGTTGGGATGGCATACAAGTAGGATGTGCTACCGAAGATTGTGAAATATACAATAATACTGTTACTAATTATGGTGTTGCAGGCGTACCGGCTCAGCATACTGGCATTCAAATTGGCGGTGGAACTACGGGCTTATGTTACAACAACAAAATCGTGAATGGTTCGGGAGATGGTATTGCCGTTTTTGGTTTGGGAAACAACGATGTTTTCAATAACTTAATCGTGAATGCTGGGTACAATTATTATCCGAATGATTCAACAAAAAGAATTTACGGGATATTTTGTGATGACAGAGACCCAATCCCGGGTCGATACTTTAATTTTTATAACAATACCATTGTAAACTCGAAGTCGGACGGTATCCGTTTTATGAGTGTATTATCAAAAAATAATCTTTTTTACAATAACATCATTATTCATCCAGGCTCATTGTTGAGTTACAGTCGCATCCCCAAACAAACGCCTTATATTAATATTGGTTCCAAAACTGGTATAGAAGCGATATTGGCCAACAACTATTTTTATAAAGATGCGTCAAACATACTATTTGTTGACACCCTGAATGGAGATTTTCGCTTGCGTGCAAATTCACCAGCCATAGATGCTGGCTTTGATATGAGTAGCAAAGGATTGAGTTTTGATATAGATAATTTGCCACGTCCCTCGGGCAATGGGTATGATATAGGTGCATTCGAAAGACCAGCCGACCTTCCATATAGCAATCATATCATTACATTGAAACAGTCCTACGTTGATGGTAGCAAAATGAATATTCAAGCTGGTGACACTATTTGCATAGAAGCGGGAGAACGTAAGAGTTTAAAATTTATCAATTTTAATGGTTCGGCCAATAATTACATAGTATTTAAGAACAGTGGAGGTGAAGTTATTGTGAAAAATGATAATATGCCTTATGGAATTTCCATTGAGAATTCGAGTTATTTTAGATTTACAGGTACAGGCAGTAGTGACATTAAATATGGCATTAGGGTGTTGGGAACAAAATCGGGTGCAAGTGGCTTGAGTGCTGGTAATCTAAGTACTAATTTTGAAATTGACCACATCGAAATTGCCAATATAGGTTATGCTGGCATATTCTCCAAAACAGATCCTATCTGCGATTTGTCGAAAAACCGTGGTAATTTCACCCAATATCAATCTATTTATCACGACAATTATATTCATAATACGGGCGGCGAGGGAATGTTAATAGGATATTCATCGTATAAGGGCATAACAACTACTTGCGATGGCGTTTCTACAGTATTGTATCCCTCCGATTTGAAAGGCGTGCGTGTATATAACAATTTAATTGACAGCACTGGTAGGGAAGGTATACAAGTAGGATGTGCAACCGAAGATTGTGAAATATATAATAATACGATTACTAATTATGGCGTTGCAGATCAAAATGCAGGTATTCAAATTGGCGGTGGGACAACGGGCATGTGTTACAACAATAAAATACTGAATGGTTCGGGAGATGGTATTGCCGTTTTTGGTTTGGGAAACAACGATGTTTTCAATAACTTAATCGTGAATGCTGGTTACAATTATTATCCAAATGACTCAACGAAAAGAGTTCATGGGATATTTTGTGATGACAGAGGAGGTCCAATTTCAGGTAAATCAGTTAATTTTTACAACAATACCATTGTAAATCCGAAATCGGATGGTATTCGTTTGGCGAGTACTATATTGAAAAATAATCTTGTATATAACAACATCATTATACATCCGGGTTCTTTGTTAAGTTACACCCGCATCCCCAAGCAATTGCCTTATATTAATATTGGTTCTAAAACTGGAGTTGATGCTGTTTTGTCCAATAATTATTTCGATAAAGATGCGTCAAACATACTATTTGTTGACAGCCTGAATGGTGATTTTCGATTGAGTGAAAATTCACCAGCCATAGATTCGGGTCTCGATTTAAGCAGTATAGGATATAATTTTGATTTGGATAATATGCCGCGTCCTTCGGGCAGCAACTATGATATAGGTGCTTACGAAAATCAGATTGACAGTTTAATGTCAGGTAAATCAGCTGTAAAATCGTCCGCAAAATCAAACTCTTCAACGAAAGAACAAAGTACTTTAAGTAATGACGGTTCATTGGGAAATAGTATTCAGAAGAGCGGTTTATGTCTTTTCCCAAACCCGAACAATGGCAATTTTACTTTACAGAAAAATGATATGAATAGTACTATAAACTTGAAAGTACTTGATATTATGGGACACGTAGTTTACACACAAAATAATCTGAATCAGAACATTACTTATTTGAATTTAAATTTAGCTCAAGGTTTGTATCTTGTAGTATTTGACAATGAAAGTGAAAGAATTTCTCAAAAGCTAATTGTCAAATAAAGCAGAATGATTGTCTCTAAATTTCAACTGTAATTTTTAAATTAAAGCACAAAAAATCTCATACCAAAATAAATTAGGTTTGGGATTTTTTTATAAATATTCCAAAGCAATTAGACCGAATGTGGGGATATAAGATGGTCTTGTAAGTATCGCGAGAAAAATATTTATATTATTGCATTGATAAGGGAAGTATTTCAGAACGGGGGTCAAGCTACTTTTCAGTCGCTTAAAATACATCTCTTCAAGCGGTTGGGAAACCTCTTGTCCCCAACTCAATGATTCATTCTATATTAAAATATAATATGTAGACTGTATAGATAATATAAATTGATTAATTTCAAGCATTTATAATGAAATACTTATAAATTTTTAGATTAATTTCAACACCGCTTCGGCATAAAAGTAAATCAAAAAACCTGAAACGATAAGTTTAAGCGAAGTGCCGACTAAAATACCCACAAACGAACCCCAAGCGGCACGCAGAGCATCTTTTGAACTTCTATTGGCTGTTAATTCGCCAAGAAATGCACCAACGAAAGGACCTAAAACTATACCCAATGGTCCGAAAAACAGACCAACAATCAGTCCAATAGCACTTCCCCAAACGCCACGTTTCGAGCCACCAAATTTTTTAGTTCCCCAAACGGGTATAAAGTAATCCAATACTTGAACGACCACTACCACAACCGCCCAAAACATCAGAAACTCTGAAGTGAACTGAACAGCCTTGCTAAAATGTAATACTAAAATTCCCACATAACTCAGCGGCAACCCAGGAAGTAAAGGTAAAATAACACCAGCAAAACCGATAAGCAGCAATAGACCTGCCATTATTATCAGGAAAATATCCATATTTTTTGTTATGATTGATTTGTATCATACTACAACTAATAGCTGATGCAGAATGTTTAGCAAAGGGAGAAAAAAAGGCTGAGGCGAAGGCGAAGGCAAGAAAAGGATTTACTATTTAGGCATTTACTATTTACTATTTAAGAGGCGTAGATTGTAAAATTAAACGAGTGAACGAGGATACAAAAGGCTAAGGCAAAGGCTAAGGCAAAGGCAAAAAAGGGATTTGTTATATAGAAAACATAAAGTATTTAGTAAAATAGTTGACAAGTAAACAAGTATACGAGTTGACATCTTTAAATACAGAGCACTAAACACTAAACACTGAGCACTAAACACTAAACACAGAACGCTAAACTCATAACGCTAAACACTAAACACAAAATGCTAAACTCATAAATACCGCGTCTTGTTCCCCTTTTAGGGGTTAGGGGCAGTCACTAAATTAAAAACTCCGCCGCCGTATCAAACACACTAAGAAACATACTATCTATTTCCTGAATTTGTTGTGGTTGATTAGTTGGGAAAGGAACTTCGTGCGTGAAGTTATAGTCGGGATTGAGCAATTTGATACTATTATGTGCATTGGCTGTACCAAAAGCAGTTTCGACTCCGCTATAAGGAATTACTTTGTCTGTATTTATTGAGATTCCCTGAATTCTACTCAGGTTTTTATCAAAAAATTCCATTCTTTTTTCTTGATTATGTTCCAAACAAATCATCGAATAAAATCCCTGAAAGATTAGGTCTTTTTCTGATTCATCCGTTTTGGAGGCATCAAAATGATGTTGATAATAATCAAACAATTTCTCAAAGGTTAGCTTATCCATGATTAACCTGGACTCACCCGCCATGGAAGAAAAAATACTCCCACCGCAAAACATAAACAGTTTTGAATTGGTTAAAAGTCCGTTGGGATTGGCTATGAAAGCCACTTGCGCCAATAACGCTCCAATTGAATAAGCAAAAAAGTCAATTTTAGTTTCGGGTTCAAACAAAGGGTGATTGCCTTGTTGGATTGCATTCATAAGCTGATCCAAATCCTGCAAAGTCTGTTTGCCGGAATTGTAAAACCGCAAAGGATTTTGAGAAATACGTTCACTGAAAGCAATATTGGCCAAACTAAGCGACTGATTTTCGCCTATTTCTTTTAATCTGTTTTGATAGAATGGGTTTATGAGTCGTGGATTTGTCCAAGTGGAGGGCGAACGGTTCATGTGATATGCAATTGGAAACATAATGACCGACTTTCCAGTTTTGGTACATAAATACTCAGCCCAAGTCAAGTATTTATTCCAAAATCGCTCATTCAATCCATGAAGCAAGATAATGGCACCTTTATTTTTTGACTTTTCCGATGGATGAAAGACAGGATAAATAAATTCGTTGTTTTCAGTTATATTATCATTAAAGTACGAGTCACGGCCGTCGAATCCGTATTGATATGTACTATTAAATGAATAATGACTGATCTGTATTTCGCTATCAGGCAAATACATATCCACTCCGAATCTGTATTGTTTATTTAAATCTTGTTGTCGTTGAGAGTATTGCATTTTTGTAAAATTTGAAGTTGATAATATAAAGGCTGAGGCAAAGGCTTAGGCTCAGGCAAAGGCAAAGGCTAAGTCAAATAGGAAACAAAGGGAACAAGGAAAACGAGGAAACGAACGCTAAACACCAAACACAGAACACTAAACACTGAACACTAAATAAATTTCTGCAAATCTACGCTCAGTCCTCTTCCTAAAAATATTTGTGGTATAATAAGCTTTGATTTGGGCTGAATGTGTGGATATTGGGATGAAAAATGCATTAGTGGGATTAAAAATTTAACTTGGCGGTAAGATAGTTGTTAGTT
>JBBSCW010000105.1:0-9882 GCA_038249855.1 Bacteroidales bacterium | reverse complement strand
TAATTCCATGCAAGCTACCAATTTGCGTTCGGGAAACTGAACTTTCACCGCACTCACTGTTGCTTTAAGTTTCGATGGCGAGTGTGCAAAATCTTTGAAAGCCACTGTTTGTTGGTTTTCTGCAATTTTCTGCATTCGGTTTGATGCACCAGGAAAGTCCTTAATCGCATCATAAAACTGATCATCAGTTACTCCTATTTGACGACAAGCCAAACGGGCTGCTTCCATGTTTTGGAGATTATGTTCGCCAAAAATTAGCAAAGGGATTTGCCCTTTCTTAGTTATCAAATAAGTAATTCCATCGCGGACTTCATGCTCAGGGGTGTTATATTTAAAAGGAACAATATCTCTGCGTAAATTTTTGGCTATCTGGTTCAAATTATCATCGCCATCAAAATAAATTAGTCGTCCTTGAACCTCCATCAAATCAGTAAATTTTTTGAATTGCTCTACATATTTCTGAAAAGTTGGGAATACATTGATATGATCCCATGCAATTCCTGTGAGGATGGCTATATGTGGTTTATAAAGATGAAATTTTGGACGCAAATCGATAGGTGAAGTCAAATACTCATCACCTTCAAATACAGCGATTCTGGCTTCGTAGGATAGTTTAACCATATTGTCGAAACCTTCAATCTGTGCACCCACCATGTAGTCGGCATCAATTTTGAGCTGTTTCAACACAAAAAGAATCATAGCTGTTGTGGTAGTTTTACCATGACTTCCGCCCACCACAATTCTGGTTTTACTCCGGGTTTGTTGATATAAGTATTCAGGGAAAGAAAAAATTTTCAACCCTAATTTCTTAGCTTTTACAAGTTCAGGGTTATCGAGCGAAGCGTGCATTCCAAGAATAACTGCTGACAATCCTTTATGAATTTTTTCGGGAAACCAACCCATTTCAGGTGGCAGTAAGCCGTTCGTTTTCAACCTACTATTCGAGGGTTCAAAAATTTCATCGTCCGAACCGGTTACAAAAAAATCATTCTTTTTACTAATGGCTATGGCCAAGTTGTGCATAGCTGCACCACCTATGGCAATAAAATGTACTCGTTGCATGGCTTAAAATTCGAGATTTTAGTTATTTTTGTCCGTGAGTTGGAATTGAAAAAGCAAAAGTAGTAAAAAACTTCGAGTACTTGGACAGTTTTAAGGCTTATAAACTTATAACAATCTACTTTGCATCTTTGAGTTGAATGTTTATTTGTAATAAAATTGCAGATAGCAGTGTTCTCAATAAAAATTTGTAAAAAATATTGAAAACAAGAATTTAAAAACAGTAAGATAATGAAAATATTCAAAATAGAAGCCGGTATATTTCACATTGATGGTGGTGCTGCGTTTGGAGTTGTTCCAAAAAGAGTTTGGCAAAAACGATATCCTTGTGATGCCGAAAATTTTTGTACGGTTCACATGCGTTGTTTGTTAGTAGACACGGGTGATAGACGTATTTTAATCGACACCGGAACGGGCGACAAGCAATTAGAGTATTTGAAGTATTATGGTTTTCAGGGAGTTATAAATTTTGACAACAAACTTTCGGAGATTGGCTACAAATGTAGTGACATTACCGATGTGGTTTTCACCCATTTGCATTTCGATCATTGTGGAGGTGCCACCAAGTATAATGCAGACAAATCAGCCCTAGAATTAGTTTTTCAAAATGCGACTCATTGGGTCAGCGATACGCAATGGGAAAATTTTATGAATCCGAATGTGCGTGAGGCTGACTCCTATTTCAAGGAGAATACCTTGCCTATTTTAGAGGCTGGAAAACTTAGGTTTGTGAAGGAAAATCAGTTTTTAAGTCCTGAACTGGAACTACGAATTTTTGATGGCCATACCGTCGGACAATTGGTAAGCTACATCAGCATGGACAGCAAAACATTAGTTTATGTTGGTGATGTAATTCCTTTGGCAGCAAATATACCAGTTTCGTGGTTATCGTCCTACGATGTATTTCCGCTTACTTCGATGATTGATAAACAGAGATTATTGGAAGAAGCAGTTGAAAAAAGTCAAATACTTGTATTTGAGCACGATGCTTATACTGAATGCTGCACGGTAAAAAAGAATTTGAGTAAATTCTCGGTGAGTGAAACTATAAAGTTGGAAGAGGTTGCCCCCTAAATCACCCGAAATGGGGGGGACTTAAAGACAAGTTCTACTAAAATTTATGGAAACTTATACGGCAAAATAAGCTTCTAATTCTTTCAATGTATCGCCACCAGTAGTTAAATCCTTGACTACTTTGCCTTTTTCAAGAATTACAATTCTTTGACAAACTTCGGTAACATGATTCAAGTCGTGACTTGAAATTAACATGGTAATTTGGAAGCGAGTGTGTAAATCGTTCAAAAAACGTTTTAAGCGAATTTGCGACGAAGGATCGAGGGCGGTAAAAGGCTCATCGAGTATCAGTATTTTAGGGTCGCCAAGCAGAGCTGCCGCAATACCGATTTTCTTTTGATTCCCCTTTGAGAAGTCGCGAATTAACTTTTTTGTACCTAATATTTCGGTATTGAAGAAATCCTTGAATGTTTCTAGAAAGGCATTTATATCACCTTGCGTTTTGTTGTACAACTTACCCACAAACGAGAAATACTCCTCGGGTGTTAGAAAATCTATCAAAAAACCCTCGTCCAAAAAAGAACCAACTGTTGTTTTCCAGCTATCGTTACGTACTACTTTTACATCATCGACTAAAACTTCACCTCCCGAAGCCTCAATTAAATCCAGAATTAGCCTGAAAAATGTAGTTTTTCCTGCACCATTGTTTCCTACTAATCCGAAACTTTCGCCAGATTTGATGGTCAACTCAGGGATGTCGAGCACAGTAACTCCACTATATATTTTTTGAAGATTTGAAACAGTTATCATGGTATTGGATATTATTGTTTTTGATATTTTGCAATTCTATTCAGTTTTCCGAAAACCTTCGGCAAGTGCATATTTTCGATTATTAAATTGATTTACACAAATATTAATCAGTTGCTTGCGGAATAATACTCCTAACAAGCCCAAGACTGTTAAAGTGAAAAGAGCAACATTCATTGAACTAATCATGGATATTCCACCCACTAACATCATTGGTATGAACATGATAGGCAATACAATTAGAAAGCTTTTAAAAGTCGTACCCTGATAATTCATGGCTGACGATTTTGACAGATCAATACGTTTGGTATTATAAGTTGCCAAATAAAGCAATAAAAATATATTCACGCCACAATTAAAAATAAATGCTGCCACGTGCATGTAAAAAACTTGCATTCCAAAATAGAAATAAGGCGAAGTTAACACAAAACATACTAGATTGAAAGTCAACATCATATAATAATTGGCTTCGAGATAAGTGCGGATAGAGATATTTTTTGTCATCAAACTATCGAAATGGCTACTGTCCCAGCTGATTACCCATTGTCCGTACATAAACATTAACAAACCAGTCATAAACATCGCAACAAAAAACAAAAGACCGCCTTTATCGACCATATTCTCTTTGCTGTAAAACATCAAACCATAGAACAAAAAGAATCCTGACATGTAAAGTATACTTTTCGTTCGCTTATGACGTAAAATAAGTTTTAATTCGACACCAATAATTTCGCCAATTACTCCAAAACGGTTTAAAAATGACCAATCAGATTGATATTTCTGCTGAGTAGTAATTTTTCTATTAAAACTCTCAGGATAAAAATTCTGATGAAAAAATAGAACATTAAGAAAATAAGCTCCAACAAAAGCCAAAACAGGAAATAATAATCCGTATATGGATTTTAAAACAAAGCCGAAAACAATTTGTGAGAAAGTAAATAATGATAAGATTTTAAAATACTCCAAAGCTGCAACAACAGCAAACAAAATCACAATGAGTAGAAAACCCAAAAACCCAGACCCGAATTTTCGTTTCAGAAAAGAGGCTAAAAGAGAATTGGACCAGACCAGAACTACGCAAAGTAATACGAAACGGACGGAAAGCCCAACTCCATAATATTTGGAAACGGACTGAATAGCAAAAGGAATTACCACAAAGAGATGGAAGTAATTAATTGGATTGAATAAAGGCTTAATCAACAGGAAATTGACAAGCAATCGGCGTTTGATGGGTAAAACCTGATATGGCGGCAGATTGATGGTGTTTAGCTGCTGCATAAAGAAACGGATGGCCAATCCGCCAACCATAATATACAACAATGCACCATTAAAAAGCTCCATGGGAGTAAATTCGCTATGGGCTTTTTCTAGCAAATTGTCGAGTGAAAAGCCTAAAAACAGCAGAATTGCTGCCATATAAAGGGTCATAAAACCCAACAAAATATTGACAGCCAGATTTTTATAAAAACCTTGCGAACGAATACTCTTTTTCCATTCGTGACGAACTAAATCAATAACTATCATAAAATATAGGCTTTAAGTCAAGCAAAAATGGAGTTAAAAAATTTCAGGCAAATGTATGAATTTTCAACAATAAATTATCCAAAAAACACATTAATTTGAAAAAGAATTATTCTTTGTACCAACCTGCATACATGGCATAATTATGGGCAATCTTACGGTTCATTTCATTGGTTTTTTCTGGCTCTACATCTTTAATGTATTTGGCTGGAACTCCTGCCCAAAGCGTATAAGGCGGCACAACAGTATTGCTCAGTACCAACGCACCGGCAGCAACAATAGCACCTTCGCCAATTACGGCATAATCGAGCAAAGTTGCACCCATACCAATTAGCGCATAATCGTGAATATCAGCTCCGTGAACGGTAACATTATGACCAATAGAAACATAATCGCCAATAGTTACCACCGATTTTTCGTACAAGGTATGAAGCACTGAACCATCTTGAATATTTACATTATTACCAATGCGAATAGAATTTACATCGCCTCGCAAAACAGCGTTAAACCACACACTGCAACCCTCACCCATCACAACATCACCAACAACAGTAGCATTTTCGGCAAAATAACAATCATCGCCCCATTTTGGGGTAAAACCTCTTACTTCCTTGATTAAAGCCATAAATATATATTTTCTACTTCAATAAAACTAAGCTCTTTTTTCGAGCAAAACCACATTTTCCACATGATG
This sequence comes from Bacteroidales bacterium, assembly GCA_038249855.1. GTDB lineage: Bacteria > Bacteroidota > Bacteroidia > Bacteroidales > Paludibacteraceae > Paludibacter. The sequence continues at coordinate 4,787 of JBBSCW010000105.1, read as the reverse complement.
CGTATGTGGGAACATATCCACAGGCTGTACGGCTGTAACGCGATACTCATGATCCAATAAACTCAAATCACGTGCCTGAGTAGCTGGATTACAACTTACGTACACTATTTTAGTAGGAGAGGCAAAAAGGATGGCTTCAATGACATCGGTATGCATTCCGGCACGTGGAGGATCAGTTATTATCACATCAGGTTTTCCATGATGCTCAATAAAAGCAGCATTAAGAATGTCTTTCATATCGCCCGCAAAAAATAGTGTATTGTCAATGCCATTAAGCTCTGAGTTAATGTGTGCATCCTCAATAGCTTCGGCAACATACTCGATACCAATTACTTGACGAGCTTGGTGCGAAACAAAATTAGCGATAGTACCTGTACCTGTATAGAGGTCGTAAACTAATTCATTTCCTGTGAGTTGGGCATAATTTCTAACAATTTTGTACAGTTCGTAGGCTTGTACCGAATTAGTTTGAAAAAAAGATTTGGGACCAATTTTAAATGTCAAATCCTCCATTTTCTCATAAATAAATTCTTCGCCTGCAAATAACTTTATTTCCTGATCGGTAATAGTGTCATTGGCTTTTGAATTTACAACATATAGTAATGAAGTGATTTCGGGAAATTTATCAGTAACATGTTGAAGAAGTGCGTTTTGAAGTTCTTTATCTTCATAATAAAAAACCATAATCACCATCAATCCGCCAATTGTGGTGGTCCGAATCATCAAAGTACGTAGAAAGCCTACCTGATTTCTTAAATCGAAAAAAGTTAATTCGTGTTCGAGTGCATAGTTGCGAATTTCATTGCGAATGGAATTTGAACTGTCTGTTTGCAACCAGCATTTGTCAATATCAAGCACTTTGTCGAATTGTCCGGGAATGTGGAATCCAACGGCATTCATGGTGTCGAAAACTTTCTCTTCAGCAATTTCCTCATTGGTACGCCAACGTTTATTGGAGAATGTGAATTCTAATTTATTGCGGTAAAATTCTGTCTTGCTCGAGCCTAAAATCGGAGTAACTTCGGGCAACTCTATTTTTCCTATACGAGTCAGATTATCAACCACTTGTTTCTGTTTAAATCGCAATTGTTCAGCATAGGGTAATATCTGCCATTTACAACCGCCACAAATCCCATAATGTTGACAAACTGCTTCGGTTCTTTGCTCTGAGTAAGTGTGAAAATGAATAGGGCGAGCTTCCATAAAGTTGCTCTTCTTGCGAGTAACTTGCAAATCGACAACATCGCCCGGAACAACGAAAGGGACAAAAACTACAATATCGTTCACCTTGGCAATGGCTTTTCCTTCGGCAGCGATGTCGGTAATAGTTACGTTGTTAAGTATAGGATGTGGTGTTTTATTTTTGGCCATGCGAGTCAATTCGTTAAAATACTGTTTATTTGTGAGCTATTTGTTTATAAGCCTACAAAAGTACTATATTTTAGCGTAAATTGCTGCATAATGTAATGTTTTGAGAATCTTCAAGGGATTTTGCATATCGCAAATCAATTCTTTTCGGCTGTAATCATTTACCCTAAATTCGTCATTTGTACGTTGACTTAGCTTGCTAAATTGGTCGAGACAAACCAACGCACTACAAACAACCAATGCTGTAAAATGCTTAAAGCGTACTTGTTGAAATTTAGAATAGCTCGTACTCTCGATGAGTTTAAATACTTTAATAATTTGTTTTTCGTAAATATCACGTATTTCTTTTACCGAATTTAGAGTAGTTGAAAAAGTTTGAATACCGGCTTGTGCATCTTTAAATGTATCGAAAATATCGTTTTCAAACTGTCCGATTGCTCCCAAATTAAATAACAATTCATAATCGTTCGCATCTATTTCGCCAGCCAGCCCACAACGATAGAGGGGCATAGAAAACCCTCCTTTATCAAAAGTAATCTGCTCTATTTCCTTGATATTTAAGTTGGTTTGTTGTTGTTTTAAACTTGCAATTTGTGCCTCATACACCTTTTGAGCATATTTTTTGATTAAAACTTGTTTGTCTGAATTTTCGAGTCCTATTTGGTATAGTTTTACAAGCAGTTTTTCGTTAGAATTATTCGCTTTACTCTCTTCTGGAAAATCAAGAAGATGTTTAATATATTCTTCCGATAGATTTTTTCGGTCAAAAAGGTCATCGAATAAACCGGTAATTCCACCAAGGCAAGTTATTGATAATCTTTCAGTTTCATTCATTGGAACATTTCTAAACGCACAATAAGCTTCGCCTAAAACAGCTGGAATAGCCATTCCATAAAGCTTAATTTTCTTAATATCTTCATCGTCAATAGTTTCATCATTTGTCGACCTTGCCAGCTCTAAGATGGGATTTATTTTATCAAACATAAACCTTTTTTGTAACCGAATATTCCGATTTACATGCAAGAAATACCGAAATGACTTTAGCAAATTGAATAAATATGAAAACATTTTTACGTTTAGTGTTTTGTGTTTAGTATTTAGTGTTTAGTATTTTGCGTTTTGTGTTTTGTGTTTTGTGTTTAGCATTTAGTATTTCCCTCGAAGATAAGTTGTTTTAGATGAAATCAATTTTAAAGTTGCAAATTTTTATCAGATTGGTCACGATAAATAAGTTTGTAAAAATAAGGATAAATTTTACAAGCTACGCAAAAACCGAAGGCAAATTCAAGTAAAGCACAAATACTAAACACAAAAGCCAACAAAAAAGAAAAATCAGTTGTTCCAATTAACTCACTTATGACAATCGAAGTCGAAAACAGAATACCAATTCGGGCTGCAAATAATTTAGGACCTGCATTAACAAGCTGTTTCTCTTGCTTGAAAATCGATACAATAAATTTAGAAAATATCGCAAACGGACTATATTTTGACAATTCGAGACCACGAAGTGTAAAATCAATTAAAAGTATAGATACTGGTAATATAGATCCACTTATGAAATAAATAATCAGAAACAAAACGGTTAAAGCAGCATTCGAGCGAGCAACATTTTCATCGATTCTACTTGTCGAAATTGGGCAAAAAGCATTTGAGTTCATATTTTATGGGTTTTAAGTTTATTAATTTATAACGAAATTATAACACAATGATGTACTTTAAAAATCTCAACACAAAAATACAGCTATTTAAAGTACAATGAAATACACCTTGATAGGTATTTTCTATACCATAATATTGGTATAAACTCTGAGAATTTAGAAATTAAATAAGCGTGGAACTTGAAGGTGAATTGAGTATTTGAGAATCAAAATAAAAAAACGTACTTTTGTAATTCAAAAGAAAGAAATTAGTTTTTTATGGAAAACGAAGGTATGGTGCTCCGCACTGAGAATTTATTTAAAAAATACGGTAAAAGAACTGTCGTAAATGATGTTTCGATTAACGTAAAACAAGGAGAAATTGTAGGTTTACTCGGTCCAAATGGGGCTGGGAAAACTACCACTTTTTATATGGCCACAGGATTGGTAACCCCAAATTCTGGTAAAATATTTCTAAACGACGTAGATATAACCAAATATCCAGTATATAAAAGAGCACAAAATGGAATTGGATATTTGGCTCAAGAGGCGTCTGTATTTCGTAAAATGACAGTCGAGGATAATATAAAGTCGGTACTCGAAATGACTAAATTCGACCGCAAATATCAGAAAGAGAAACTCGAAACACTTATTGCTGAATTTAATTTAGAACATGTACGTTTCAATATTGGCGACAGACTTTCAGGCGGTGAACGCAGAAGGACGGAAATAGCAAGATGTTTGGCCATTGAGCCACGTTTTATTATGCTCGATGAACCTTTTGCAGGTGTTGACCCGATTGCCGTGCAGGACATTCAGGATATTGTATGGAAACTCAAGGATAAAAACATTGGCATACTTATTACCGATCACAATGTAGATGAAACCCTGACAATAACCGATAGAGCTTATATGCTTTTTGAAGGAAAAATACTTTTCAAAGGAACCTCTCAAGAATTGGCCGACAACCCATTGGTACGTGAAAAATACTTAGGTCGTGACTTTAAATTGAAGGCAAAAACCAGACTTTAAGGTTAAAAATAAATCCCCGATTCATTGTTTCGCTATGGAAAAAAGAGAATTGAGAATTGACAATGATTTAGTATTGAAGGAATTAAAGCTTGGCGATGAAGTTGATTTGTTCCAAATTATCGATAGTCAACGAACTCAACTAGGGGAGTGGTTACCTTTTGTGGAGTTAACTACAAGCGTTGATTTCACCAGAAAATTTGTGGATACTTACATTTCGTCTGAAGGAGTTGCCACCACTTGGACTATCAACTTTCAACGAAAATGTGTGGGTTTAGTCGGACTAAAAGAATTTGATTTCGACAATCATAAGACCGAAATAGGTTATTGGTTATCTACTGATTATCAAAGTAAAAACATTATGTATCGGTCGTGTATGCAGATTATTCAATACGCTTTTGAAGAATTAAACATGAACCGCATACAACTAAAAGCCGGCAAACTAAACAAAAAAAGCCGAAAATTAGCAAGTAGATTGGGTTTCAAATTTGAAGGCATCGAACGACAAGGTGAACTTCACTCGCGGGGATTTATTGATTTGGCAGTTTACGGACTTTTGGTAACTGATATTACAATGAATTCATTGGATAAATATCGAGGATAGTTTGGGAGAAACATCAGGAAATTATTAAGTTGAAAAAAAATATTCAAAACCAATAATCAGAACATAGTGCTAAATTTTTGACTATCTTTGCAATAAAATATTAAAGAAAATTCTTGAAAGTTGAACAAAACATAGAGAGGTTAAAATAC